>NZ_JAQMTJ010000070.1:0-16772 GCF_028330815.1 Dolichospermum lemmermannii CS-548 | reverse complement strand
TGCCCCTAATTGCCACTGCTTGCTGAGATCATGGAGGATAGCGATTCCTGGACCTGAATCTCCATAGTTATAGACCATATTCCGTCGGGAAAATCGTGTTATCCCATTACTGAAAGAGCCTTCAAATGGGTTTGTTGGACCACTTAAACCAATTTCATTAGCTCCATCTGACTGAGCAAAAATGTTAAATTGTGTCTTTTTACCAATGGGAAAACGATAACGGATACCACCAACACGAATCTGATTGGGTTGAAGGCTAGGGACTCGATTATCGGCAGTTCTACCATCAAATGTTCCAAGAACCCCAGCTCTAAGTTGTCCTAAGGACTCAATATTTCCACCTGAGAGGACTAGTCGCAGTTGGTCTTTACCAGTGAAACTGGTGTTTAAGACTAATTGAACCGCATCTTGAAAGGTGATGGTACGAGGTGCGGGTTTTTTGGTGAGGACGTTGTTACCAGCGAGGACTCCGCCCAGAACGAACTGAACTTGACCTGTGAGTTTGGTTGTTGTTGAAAATTGATCAGCTTCTAATTGTGTTGTTCGTGCTTCTATTGCGTCTAATCTTCCGCGTAATACAGTAAGTTCGGCATTAAATTCTTCATTTAGTCGCTGTATGGTTTCCAAATCTGTTTTTACAACTAAATTAGACGTGGTTGAGGCAATAAGTTTATTGACTTGATCTAAACAAGCATTTAACCCTGCGGCAAATTCATAGCGAGTCAAAGCTCGATTACCACGATATTTAGTATCAGAACCCACTAAGCAATCATAACGTTCTATAAGAGATTTTAAGGCCTCATAAGCCCAGTCAGAGGGTTGGACATCTGAAAGCTGGGATACAGATGTAACTTGTGATTCATCTGATAAAGAGGAAGGTTCTTTTTGGGCAATTATTTGAGTAATTTTGTTAAAGTCAGGAGTATTGATGTTGACTGGTGATAAAGTCTCTTTGTTTGTTGTTTCATTTTCTCCTCTTATTTCACTAGCAGAAGTTTTTGTACTAGCTGCTAAGACTAATAGGAATACAGACATTGGGAAAGTTAGCAATAAATTACAAGCAGTTTTTTTCATTTTGATAACCTCACACACACAAAATTTAAGGCAGTACGAAATCATCAATAATTTCGGACTTACCATAGGAAAGATCAAGGAACTTCTCAGATAGAAATTTTCGGTAATAGGTCTATTGAGACTGGTTTTGTATTTGTAATGACAGGAAAGCCTATAGTAGCAACTAAATTACCCTATATTAGATAATCCGGTAATTTGGTCAAGTTACTGTAGTTAATCTGTGATAGATAGCAGTATTTCACAAAAAATCTAGAATTTGAGTATTGGTGGATACATTTTTTATAATTTTAAATTAATTGCTACAAAGGGTTGTATATCTAAAATTTGTATGATAGTATGCTTTTTCAGGTGCTAACTCCGTTAAGTCAGTAGATTTAGTGTAGTTTGATGAAATAGTGATATTTTTAGTTTTTGTAGCAAAATGGAATCAGGAGAATCATTTAAACATTATGAAATACAATCAACTTGGTGCAAGCGACCTCAATGTTTCAGAAATTTGCTTGGGAACTATGACCTATGGGCATCAAAATACTATTGAGGATGCACATGAGCAACTTGACTATGCTGTTACCCAAGGGATAAATTTCTTAGATGCGGCAGAAATGTATCCCGTCCCTCCTCGTGGTGAAACCCAAGGGAAAACTGAGGCTTATATTGGTGAATGGTTGAAGAAACAGCAACGAGATAAATTAATTGTAGCTACTAAGATTGCTGGTCCGGGTCGTCCTTTTTCTTGGTTGAGGGGTGGAAATAATAAAGTTGACCGTGATAATATTACACAGGCAGTAAATGATAGTTTGCAGAGATTACAAACTGATTATGTAGATTTGTATCAAATTCATTGGCCTGATCGTTATGTTCCGACATTTGGACAAACAAGTTATAATCCAGAATCAGAAAGGGAATCTGTGCCTATTGCGGAACAGTTACAGGCTTTTGCTGATGTGATTAAAGCTGGGAAGATTCGCTATTTGGGTTTAAGTAATGAAACGCCTTGGGGGGTGAGCGAGTTTGTTCGCATTGCTAATGATTTGGGATTACCTAAAGTTGTGACAACTCAAAATGCTTACAATTTATTAAATCGTAATTTTGAATCAGGTTTAGCTGAAGTTTATCGTTATACAGATGTGGGTTTATTGGCTTATAGTCCCCTGGGTTTTGGGTTTTTGACTGGTAAATACATAGAGAATCAACAGTTAGAAAATACGAGAATAACTCTATTTTCAGGTTTTGGACAACGTTATTTAAAACCCAATGTCCAAGAAGCGGTGAAGGCTTATGTGGAGGTTGCTAAAAAGTATAATCTGTCACCTGCTCAATTAGCGATCGCATTTGTCAAAAGTCGTTGGTTTGTGAAAAGCACAATTATTGGCGCAACAACTTTGGCACAATTGCAGGAAAATATAGATAGTGTCAATGTGGTTTTAGATCAAGAGATTTTCGCAGAAATAGATGCAATTCATACTCGTTATCCTAATCCAGCACCTTAACCAGATTTTGTAAAAAATACAAAGCGGGATTCTCACCTCACTTAATAAGTAGCTTGACACAATTAAATATAAAACCTCTCCCTAACCCTCTCCACAAGGAGAGGGAAAAGGAATAAATCTTGATACTGGAGAGACTTTGACTCCCCCTTCCCTGGTAGGGAAGGGGGGTGGGGGGTTAGGTTTGTATTATATTTTTTAACGCCCACTTACTTATTAATGATAGTGAGAGTTACTTTATAAAAAACAATGTTATTATCTGATTCTGTTACTATTACTGATATACAAGCAGCGCAAAAACGGCTTTTGGGTATTGCCCATCAAACACCAGTAATTACTTCTAATACTTTCAATAAACTGACTAAAAGCCAAGTATTTTTTAAATGCGAAAATTTTCAACGGACAGGAGCATTTAAGTTTCGTGGCGCTTATAATGCCTTAGTTCAATTATCAGCCCAGCAAAAAATAAAAGGCGTTATTACCTATTCTTCAGGAAATCATGGACAAGCGATAGCGAAGCGCTGCTGCTTTCAGCAGATCGCTTTAGCCGGAAAATTACTCAATATTCCCACAGTTGTAGTTATGCCTGATAATGCACCAATAGTCAAACAAACTGCTACTCGCGGTTATGGTGCAGAAGTCATTTTATACAGCCCTGACACAACTAACCGGGAAGAATTAACCAAAAGTCTCGCAGTAGAACGCGAATTAACTTTAATTCCCCCCTATGATCATCGTCATATAATTGCTGGACAAGGTACAACTGCATTAGAACTAATTCAGGAAGTGGGACAACTAGATTACTTATTAGTATGTTGTGGTGGTGGTGGATTAATTTCTGGTTGTGCAGTTGCGACAAAAGCGGTTTTACCTAATTGTCAAATAATCGGTGTAGAACCGGAATTAGCCGATGATGCTACTCGTTCCTTTTATACCAAAACCCTGCAAACTGTCCACAATCCCCAGACCATTGCTGATGGTGTCAGAACTCCCAGTTTAGGTAAAATCACCTTTCCCCTTGTCCTAGAATACGTAGATGATATGGTGACAGTATCGGATGCAGACATAATTCGCACTATGTTCTTGATTTGGGAACGCTTAAAAATCGTTGTTGAACCTACCGGAGTTATAGCTGCAACAGCATTATTAGAAGGTGTAGTTAAAGCACCGGGTGCGAGAATTGGCGTAATTATCAGTGGTGGAAATGTAGATTTATTACAAGTTAGTCAATTGAAACAACTTAATCATCTTTTGCATTACTAGATAAATAATTATCTAACTACTTGATTTTCCCCAAATTGATATGGTAGTCTGTGTTTATATTTAATCTACGGTTTTTTGATAGACATACCGTATTTTTATGTTATAGTGATGAAAGACACTGTTGAGAATCTGAATTTTTAGCAATCGGGAATCTTCTTTTATGGCAAAAGATTGGTTAGAATGGCACGATCTTTACAACACTGAACCCAAATTACAGCAACGGCTAGAAATCGTGCAGGAATATATTGTAAGCACTACCATATCCCATTGGGATCAATTATTAGAAACTGCTCGACAAAATACCCCCGCTCGTCGAGTTAAAAGACCAGGACAAGCACCTTCTACTGCTCCTATTCCTAGTAGTTTAGATAAACTTTCGACCGATGAAAAACCACCAGTATTATTATATCGTGATAGTAACTCTTGGTGTCCTTTTTGTGAACGAGTTTGGTTTGCCTTAGAAGAAAAACAAATTCCCTTTGAAACAGAATTTATTGATCTGAGTAATAAACCGAAATGGTACACAGATTTAGTCCCAACAACCCTTGTCCCCGCAGCAAATATTGAAGGCAAATTCGTTTATGAATCTAAAGACATTCTTTTAGAATTAGAAGAACACTTTGGAGAAACGTTGTTACCTGAAAATCCAGAAGAAAATGCGATCGCTAGAGAATGGGTTGAAGATGCAGAAACTAATGGTTTTCGGGATCTTGCCTATAAATTCTTGAGAGAACCTCCAGAAGATGCCAAAGAACTAGCAAATTTAGAAGCAGAATTTGAAGCTAAATTAGATGAAATTGAAAAAACTTTAGGTAGATATCCAAAACCCTATTTTTTATCAACATTTAGTCTGGTAGACATTATGTATAGTCCCCATTTAGATAGATTGGCGGCTAATTTACCAGTATATAGAGGATATCACATCAAAGGAAATCCTCGTTTTCCTCTCATCAATGTTTGGTTTGCAGCACTTAAAAAACGTCCTGCTTACAACAGAGTTAAATCAGACAATATTACTAATAATTTACTTTTACGCCGTAGATTTGGCGTAGAACCTATTGGTAATCCCTCACCTTTAGACTTAGCTGATGCTGAATTTATTGAATATCGGGCAGAAGCGGCAGAAAGATTAAGTGATAATCGAGAAACTGCTATTGGTGATATTCTCAAAAATTCAGGAGTTCAATCTTTAGGTGATATCTCAATAATCAAAGAAATTGTTGATTTTCACCTCAGACTATTAGCTGATTATCTCCTTAATGGTAATAACGAACTATTACTAGGAGGAAGAACTGGAGGTAAAGAAAGTATAGACCCCATTATCGCAGCCACAGGGGCTATTACACTGGCTTATGTGAGAAATAGGATTTGCGCGCCACGAGATATGAGTGCTGGTGCTGCAACTGCATTGCGAGCCGCAGCAGATAAGGTTTTAGCATCTATTTATTGATTTCATTTCATCCAAAGAGGAATCAAAATGACTGATTTTAAAAAGGTTAATGATGATTTGAGTATCGCTGGACAAATTTCTGCTGAGGAATTAAGAAAATTAGCAATTGAGGGTTTTAAATCAGTTTTGAATTTACGTGATCCTGATGAAAATGGTTTTTTCCATGATGAAAAGCAAGAAGCACAAATTGTAGGATTGGAATATACAAACATTCCTTTAAATTCTCAAGCACCAAATCAAGAATTAACAGCAGAAGCAATTCTAGAAATTGATCATTTACCCAAACCAATTTTAATTCACTGTGCTGGTGGTGCAAGAGCCGGAGGAGTAGCCCTAATTGCAGAAGCAATTCAATCAGGTTTTACTTATGAAGAAATCGCTCAAAAAGCTAATGAATTGAGCATTAATTTAGAACAGCCACATCTCAAGCAATTTCTCGTAGAAAATTTTGCAGTTAAGCAAATTTAGGTTTTCTGTGATTATTTTGTTTGTAAATTTATCAAAGGTGCAATTTCTATGAGTTTAGAACTAAATCTGTCAGGTAAAACAGCAATTGTTACAGGTGGTAGTGCAGGAATTGGGTTAGCTACAGCTAAAGCTTTATATAGTGAAGGTGTGAATGTAGTTATTGCTGCTCGCAATCAAGAAAAACTTGATCAAGCAGTAATTGATATTCAATCTTTACCCAATACAGAGGCTAAAGTTATTAGCGTTAGTGCCGACTTAACTAAAGCTGAAGATGTTGAGAAGGTTGTTTCTACAACAATTGAACAATTTGGTAAAATTGACATCTTGATTAATAATGCTGGTTCAGCCCGTGCTGGGTCTTTTTTAGAATTAAGTGATGAAGCATTTTTAGATGCTTGGAATTTAAAACTTTTGGGTTACATTCGATTAGTTAGAGCCGTTGTACCCTATTTGAAAAATCAAGGTGATGGGCGTATTGTTAACATTATTGGTGGTGCTGGACGCACACCCCGCCCCAACTTCCTACCAGGAGGAACATCCAATGCGGCTCTACTCAACTTTACAAGAGGCATTTCTAAAGAATTAGCCCTAGATAATATTAGAATTAATGCCATTTCTCCTGGTTTAACGGACACAGAAAGAGCGAAAACATTAGCCGTACAAAATGCCCAAAGTTTAGGTATTACGGTAGATGAATATAAAGCCCAAGCAGTGAAATCAATTCCTTTAGGAAAGATCGTTAAACCTGAAGAAATTGCAGCTTTAGCTTTATTTTTAGTTTCTGATTTAGCTGCTTCTATAACTGGTGCAGAAATTCAAGTTGATGGTGGAAGTACACCAGGAGTTTAAGTTATTGAGTAGGTTGGGTTAAGCGACAGCGCAACCCAACATTTTCAAAATTTTGTTGGGTTTCCTTTCGTCAATTAATGTTACAAAAAAGAGGAATTTTCATGACTCAGAAACAATTATTTTCCCAAGATAGCGATGTTGATCAAACCTTATTAGCTGATGTATTAGTAATTGGTGGTGGACCTGCTGGTACTTGGTCAGCGTGGAGTGCTGCTAATGCTGGTGCTAAAGTGGTTTTAGTAGATAAAGGCTATTGTGGTACAAGTGGCTGTGCCGCCGCATCAGGTAACGGTGTATGGTATGTTGCACCAGAACCAGACAGTCGAGAGGCTGCAATGGCTTCTAGAGAGGCTCTAGGAGGATTTTTATCTAGCCGAGATTGGATGCAACGAGTCCTAGATCAAACCTATACGAACGTCAACCAACTAGCTGATTGGGGTTATCCTTTCCCTACAGATGAAGAAGGTAAACCATATCGGCGCAGTCTGCAAGGGCCAGAATATATGCGTTTGATGCGGCAACAAATAAAACGGGCAGGGGTGAAGATTTTAGATCACAGTCCGGCTTTGCAGTTGTTGGTAGATGCAGAAGGTGCAGTTGCTGGGGCGACGGGGGTTAACCGTCAGACTGGAGAAAAGTGGATTGTGCGATGCCTTCGGCGAGCGCAGCTATCGCATTCAGTGATCATTGCCACCGGAGGCTGTGCTTTCTTGAGTAAAGCCTTGGGTTGCAATGTGCTAACAGGGGATGGATATCTCATGGCAGCCGAAGCGGGTGCTGATATGTCGGGAATGGAATTTTCCAACGCCTATGGCATCGCACCTGCTTTTTCTTCTGTCACCAAAACCTTATTCTATAATTGGGCAACCTTCACCTACGAAGATGGTACACCTATCCCCGGCGCTGGTTCACAAAAAGGGCGTTCTGTCATTGCCGAAACCTTGATAACTCAACCAGTTTATTGCATCATAGACAAAGCCTCGGAAGAAATGCAGGTAACAATGCGTTTGTCTCAACCCAATTTCTTCCTACCCTTTGATCGTGCAGGTATTAATCCCTTTACTCAACACTTCCCTGTAACTCTGCGTTTAGAGGGAACTGTCCGGGGTACAGGCGGCATTAGAATTACCGATTATACTTGTGCTACTTCAGTACGTGGACTCTATGCTGCTGGTGATGCAGCCACAAGGGAATTAATTTGTGGTGGTTTTACTGGTGGTGGTAGTCATAATGCCGCTTGGGCGCTATCTTCAGGGTATTGGGCAGGACAGTCTGCGGCTACATACTCCCACAATTTAGGTGTGCAAGCCAACCAAAGACCAGTTCAATCTGTAGGTACTGTAGGATTTATTTCTGGTAGTGAAAAACAAATTCACAGTGAAGACATCATTAAAGCTACTCAAGCGGAAGTTTTTCCATATAACCGCAACTATTTCCGTAACGAACAAACTTTAACGGAATCATTGCACAGATTACATTCTCTCTGGGATGAAATTCGTAATAGTCAAGTTGCAGATAATAGTAATCTTCTCCGCACAAGAGAAGCTGCCGGAATGGTAGCAACAGCTAGATGGATGTATAGCAGTGCCTTAGAACGTAAAGAAACAAGAGGTATGCACAGACATTTAGATTATCCAGAACAGGATACTAACCAACAACATCATTTAATTAGTGGTGGTTTGGATCAGGTTTGGGTAAAAGCTACACCTATACAGGATACAAAAACGAAAGAACTGGTAACTGTTTAATTGTAGGTTGGGTTGACGCAAGGAAACCCAACATTATCAAAAGTTTTGCTATGTTTCATTTTACTCAACATCATAGCAATCCCTAGTCAAGTAAGGTACAACAAAAAATAATTAACCGCAGATGGAAGATGATGGACGCAGATAAACGCAGATAAATTTGTCAGGAAAGGTTATATCAAAACTTTTGTTGGGTTGCGCTGTCGCTTAACCCAACCTACATCAATATTAATTTTGGATCAATTTTGGATTTTTATTATGATTGAATTAGTTAGTGAATCCCGGTGCATTGAATGTAATATCTGTGTTAAAGTTTGCCCGACAAACGTATTCGATAAAGTACCAAATGCACCTCCAAGAATTGCCAGACAAAGCGATTGTCAAACCTGTTTTATGTGTGAATTATACTGTCCGGTAGATGCGCTTTATGTTGCACCCGATGTAGAACCATTAACAGGAATTAACGAACAATCATTAGCAGAAGCTCAACTTTTAGGAAGTTATCGCAAAAATATTGGTTGGGGAAAATCTCTCACAACTACAGCTAAAGAAGATTCAACATATCAATTATTGCAGAAGATGAAATAGAACATCAAAAATAATCGAAGTTATCAATTATGAAACTGATTTTACCTGTAGAAATTGCTGATGAAATTGAGCCACATTTACCTGAAAATACTATTGTAGTGCGTGTAGATAGTGAAGGTAATATAGATGGTGATGCCACAGATGCAGAAGTTTATTTTAGTTGGTTTTATCTCAAACCTACCACTTTACATCGAGTATTAGATGCTGCGCCTTCATTACGTTGGCATCATGCCCCAAATGCAGGTGTAAATCATATTTTGACACCAAAATATTTAGAAAGAGATTTAATTTTAACTAATGGTTCTGGAGTACATGGTATTCCCATTGCTGAATTTGTAATTACTTATTTACTGGCTTACACTAAGCAATTACCAAGTTTATATCAGCTACAAAATGAGCATAACTGGCAAAGAGGTTTACCAATTCAAGAATTATTCGAGAAAACTTTATTAATTATCGGTGCAGGTGGAATTGGTCAAGAAATTGCTGTTCGTGCTAAAGCATTTGGAATGCGTATTTTTGGCAGTTCTCGTCATCCAAAATCATTACCAAACTTTGATAAAGTAGTGGGTGCAAATGAATGGAAACAACTACTGCCAGAAGCAGAATTTGTGGTAATAGCTACACCTTTAACTCCAGAAACAAAGGGAATGATTGATGTGGAAATCCTGCGTTTATTCCGCCCTGATTCCTATTTAATTAATATTGCACGAGGGGCAATAGTTGATGAATCAGCACTGACTACAGCTTTACAGGAAGGCTGGATTACTGGTGCGGCTTTAGATACAGTATTTACTGAACCATTACCAGCAGAAAGTCCCTTGTGGACATTGCCAAATGTGTTTATTACACCCCATTGTTCTGGAAATACTCCTAGAGTTAAGGAGAGAACACTTGCCCTATTTCTTGATAATTTCAACCGCTATCGTCAAGGACAAACTTTACGCAATGTAGTAGATAAAACTGCTGGTTATTAGGGATTTTTATTCGTCAAAATAGGAAAACCAGATTTTTTTTGATATAATCTACGGTAAGCCTATCGAGTTGCTGTGCTTTAGTTTTTTATTGACAAGAGAATTTACCATGACATTAGCCCAAGACATTAATATTCAGATCCATCAAAAAGTATACTCTTATTTTTTAGGGAAGGTATCAGAACTAGGAGTATCCTTATTTAAGGGGACATGGTGGTATATTCATCCTTATATAATAGTTTTCAAAATCATGCTGCTTGCTTTTGCTAGTCTCAGTTTTTTATATATTCATTACTCTAGGCAAAAGCTAATTAAAATTTTCCAAAATAGCAGTGTTTAAAAAAAAGAATGACTAAGATTACAAAATTACAGGCTGTATCTTATTTAGCTCCTAATTATTTTGGATTATATCAGGAGATTACAGCTTATTTAGGTCGTGTTTTACAAGTAGAAATTGCACTACATCAAAGTAAATACGACCCCCTAAAAGACACTCTATTATTTAAAGACCAAATAGACTTGGCTTTTATTTGTGGATTACCACTAATTCGTTATAGTCAAATAGCACTAAATCAGTTACAGACATTAGTTGCGCCTGTGATGCAATCATCTCGATATGGTGATTGTCCTGTATACTATGCAGATGTGATTGTTAAGACTGATAGCAATATTCAGAAGTTTGCTGATTTATCAGGGAAAACTTTTTGCTATAACGACTCTGGTTCTAATAGTGGTTATCATTTACTTTGGCGGTGGTTGAGTCAAGAAAAATATTCACCCAATTTCTGGGGAAAATCTTTAGAATCAGGTTCTCATCAACGTTCTATTCGTTGGGTAGTTGAAGGACTGGCTGATTGTGCAGCCATTGATAGTGTTGTATTAGAACAAGAATTACGGGATTTTCCTGAATTATCACACCATTTACGTGTGGTGCAAATAATTGGACCTTCTCCGATGCCACCATTGGTAACAGCGCGGCGTTTAGGTATCTCTTTGATTCAGCAAATGCAATTGGCTCTACTCCAACCAGATGCTCAGTTGCAAGAAATTATGAAACAATTTAGTGTTAAGCGTTTTGATGCAGTGAACTTAGAGAATTATCGGGTACTTAATCAGTCCTAATGATATAGGGACGGGCAAGACTTATACTGAGCTTGCCGTAGTATGCCCATCCCATAAGATTCTAAGCACTAATGGGATAAATTCGATGCTGCTTTTGTTCGCACAAGAGAGCATCTTGATAAATTTCTGCAAATAATACTCGCTGTGCATGACTTCCCCCAATCTCATGCAACCGCGATAATACAAATTTGAGTTCGTTAACAGTTGTCTGGAAATCACCTTGAGCATGAGCTACCATGCCCTTAGCTGCGGGAATTGCTATCTTTACCCAACTCCTGCGAAGAAAGGGATTAATACTCAAGGCGTGATGTTCCATACTTTGAAGCATTTCCTTTACCCAGTTATTGTGTCCAGCTTTGGCAAGGGCATAGACATAATGCAAATCCTGGAATGGTAATGCGTGTTCATCAATGCGACTGTAAAGATAAGGACTGATATCTTGCCAACGGTTGCCTACATCTACCCCACGTAATTCTAGCCGTAATAACATGGAAATTGCCCCTACTTGGTCTTTGGGAGATTGTTTGTTAGCACGTTGCCAAATATGCTCATCGTAGATTTTCAGAACCTTTTCGTAGTTTTCTAATTGCCAATAATACAGTGCTATATGCCACCAGTTGTGGGTATAAAGCATAGAGTTACAGTTGTCCCAGGTATACGCAAAATTCTCCATCCAAATTATTCCCTCCTGAGTTCTTCCTTGGGTTTCCATTACATGACCAATAGCATGATGCGCCCAAGGATCATATCTATTTAAGGCGATCGCCTCAAGTGCCATTTTTTCTGCTGCTGGTAATTGGTGACATTGTTCTAAGCCAAAGGCCACCATCCCATATAGATAATCTTGTTGGGGATTGTTAGGTAAAACTTTTTGGGCAATTTCTAGTAATTTTTCTTTATTACCTGTATAAAAATAGTGATATTGCCCCTGCTGCACGGAAATTAAATCAGTGGGAAATTGATTGGTAATCTCTTCATGAAGGGCTATTCCTACATCAATCTCTTGATTTGCCCAAGCTAAAATTGCTTCTACGTATAACTGTTCTCTGGCAGTAATTTTGCCTAAATTTCTTTGTGCGACTTGCAAATATGGTTGGGCCTGTTGCCAATCTTTTGTACTTTCTTGACTCAGATGATAAGCGGCTGCATAAGCATTAGCTAAAGCACAATTTGGATCAGCCTCAACTGCTTCTAAGATCGCTGTTTTTGCATCTTTACCATAAGCAAGGGATTGATCAATAAAACGGTTAATAGCAGCGATCGCTTCGGCTGAATCTGTTGTCACTAACAGCCCTTGTCCATCTTTAAGCATGATGAATTCCTTACAGCAAGATTTAAATTCTTAAACTACGGTAACTTGGTCGAAATACCGGGGTTATCAAGTAGATTATGCCACAGCCTCTCCCAATCCGCAAGTAAAAACTACGGTAAGTTGATAGAGTTACTGGATAAGTATACATTTTTGCAAAGCTTTATTTCCGAGAACTACCTCGATGAATGAATGCTGTCGATTGGGTTTAATCTAAATAAATACAAAATTACGGTATTGGTAAACTTCTCTGATTTTATAGACAGACTTTGCCATTCATGGTAAATTATCTATAAAATCAAACTATATTCTCAAGAGTCGAAGACATCTGAGTGTTGGGTGAGAGTCCTTTTGGGGTGCGAAGTCGGTAAACAATCCGACTCTATAGGAACTAAAAAGTAAATCACATCAGATAGAGATAATCAATCAGAGAATAAAAGCCAAGAAAAAATAAAAGCAATCCCTAATGCTTTGGTTGATGGGATAGAGGGGATTGTAGTTTCCCCAGTAAAGGTAACACTTTCAAAGTAAAAGATATTTGTCTATATTTTTTACAACTATAATAGTTAAGTCATTTGAATTGGGTGTTATTAATGCAGCCACTACATTATTAAGTCCATTCAAATCACCAACTCCCGACACAGAGGAAGCTGAATCTGAAACTCTGTTCCCTTTCCAGGCTCTGAGAAAAAATCAAGTTTGCCACTGTGTCGTTCTACCACAATTTGATAGCTAATTGATAATCCTAGTCCTCTTCCTTTTCCCACTGGTTTGGTTGTAAAGAAGGGATCAAATACTCGTAGCTTCGTTTCTGCTCCCATACCTAATCCATTATCTGCAATGTAGATCAAAACCCAACGATTATCTATCACATTAGTCCCAATAGTAATGGTAGGAATAAAATTATTTGGTTGATGGGTAATAGTCTCCTCTAAAGCATCTATGGCATTACTCAAAATATTCATAAATACCTGGTTAAGTTGTCCTGGAGAACAATTCACAATCGGTAAATTTCCATATTCTTTATTAAGAATAATAGTAGGTTCGTGAGAATTACGTTGCAAACGATGCTGCAAAATTAATAATGTATTTTCAATTCCTTCATGAATGTTGACTGCTTTGATTTCTGTTTCATCCAAACGCGAAAATTTTCGCAAAGAATGGACAATATCTCTAATTTTTTCGCTACCCACTCGCATAGAATTGAGTAGTTGAGGGAGATCATTGCTAACAAATCCAAGGTCAAAATTTTCCATTGCTATCTGAACTGCATTTAGAGGTTGTGGATAACATTGCTGGAAAGTTTGAACTATATTTAATAAGCCTTGCACATATTCTTCTAAATAGTTGAGGTTGCCATAAATAAAATTCACTGGATTATTGATTTCATGAGCAATTCCCGCTACCAATTGTCCTAAACTGGACATTTTTTCATTGTGAATCAATTGCATTTGCGTTTGTTGCAATTCTTTCAATGCTTGTCGTAAATTCTGAGTTTGGGTTTTTAGCTGTAATTCAGATTGTCGCAATTCTTCCTCCGCTTGTTTGCGTCCGGTGATATCAGTGTGAGAACCTGCCATGCGGTATGGTTTGTTCCAAACATCTCGCAACAGTATCCCCCGGCAAAGTACCCAAAGATAGTTACCGTTGCGATGTTGTAAGCGATATTCCTGTTCGTAAGTGGAAATTTGTCCTGCAAAGTATTGCCGAAAAGTCGTCAAAATGCGATCGCTATCATCTGGATGTAACCGCTGTTTCCACTCTCGAAAAAGATTCGGAATCTCAGCTTCAGCGTACCCTAACATTTCTTTCCAGCGGTTAGAAAAGAAGACTTCATTTGTTTCCAAATTCCAATCCCATAATCCATCGTTTGATCCTTTAACTGCTAATTCAAAACTAGAAGTTGTCTTGCCAAAATCTTTATAAGGATGAACTTGTAAAACTTGAAAGCATTCATGAACTGATTGATAATTGAGAGGAATTGTCCAACCTTCCGATTTTGCTGCTTTCGCTGCGGGATGATCTTTTGGTAATTTTAGTAATGCGATCGCTACTTGTTCTGCTAATTGACTCGGAGTTTCTTGGGTAACAGCAAAAGGCCATTCAGGATATAACTGGGTACTCAAAGCAAAGGGAAATTTTTCTCCATACTGCGTTTGCTGATTAATGATTTTGAAGTTTTTCAAATCAACTTTTCCCTCTAAAGCCATCTGTTCCAATACATTTGTAGAAATAAGTAAGTTGGCGTTAAACAATCAACATATGTAACGAAATGTAAATTCGACAAATACCTTATAGATAGGTTATTTAAGGGTTTTTACGAAAAAAATGTATATTGATTTTATCGTGCCGACTTACTTAGTTCCTGCATCTGCCTTACCTTCCCCAATAGCATATATCACTGCATCATGACTATTGGTAAATTGCAAACTTTGAAAATCCCGGTAAGGATTTATCCCTGCTTCTACAATTTCTCTCCATGCTGATCTCCAACCTCCAAAAGAATTTTCCGCAACAGCAACAAAGTTTTTACCCCGCAAATCCGTCAAACTCTGAATATTGTCACAATGAGTATTACAGAAAATTACTCCACCAAACATGGTATAAGCTCGTCCCATCCGCAACTGCTTTAAAGTTGCCAGCCGATTTACTCCATAAAGGGCTTCAAATTCCACATATATTCCCGGACTGGCAATTACAAATTCCACTGCATTCTGTTCAATAGCAGCACCAATCTGGGTGAAATTTAGAGGAACAATAGTAAAGTGATAAGTAAGTTGGCGTCAAACAATCAACATATGTAACGAAATGTAAATTCGACAAATACCTTATAGATAGGTTATTTAAGGGTTTTTACGAAAAAAATGTATATTGATTTTATCGTGCCGACTTACTTATTCAGAAAGTTCTGTGGTCAGATAATCTGCTGTTTTTTGCCAAGTTTGTAGCGTGTTCTGGATATCTCGATGTGCTAAAACACCAATTTTCATCAGGAGTTTCATAGCTTAGTATTAATTGTATAAAGATGGAATTGAGCCTCCGGGCATAATTTTTACTGTCAGTCAAACCCCGCACTTTTGGCACTTCAGATTTTCTAGGAGATTCTTGCAAAATTAATCCTGCACCAAGAAACCCTATACCTGTAGTTACACCTTGAATCGTGCGACTTACGGCATTAGTGGTTGCGAAGGAACTATCACCTTCAGCTTGCAAAGGAATCATCACAAATAGTGCTGCTCCCATACTCACTAACATAAATGTCCTCATCCCTGCTGGTCTACCACCTTTCTGACGGTTCAATCCAATGATGCAACCGACTAAAAGCGCCAATATTAGTCTAAAACCTATATGTACCCAATCATCGGCAGCCAGAAACATTGCACTCATGGATTGATTCCTCTGTAAGATGGAATGGAGTTTTGCACCTATTACCCGCAGGGAGAAAGATTACCCACTCGTCATTGGTGTCAATTCAACTCCGGTAAGTTGATAGGCTTAAAGTAGTTTGTTGCTACTTTAGCAGAAAATTAAAAATAAGTAAAATAATTGAAATTGAGAAAAATTCATCCATATCTAGGTGACAGGGAACGGGTGACAGAATTCAAAGTCAGTTTGAGGTACAGATATTAATGTTGACACTCCCCGGTCTAAGGATCTGCTGGAAATGGTCCAACCCAATTCACAGTTACACCTAATTCTTTAAAACGTGGCTCAACAACTTTTTTAACTTTGACAATATCCCCAGAGGTTTGATAAGCCAAGTTGATAACTTTAGAGCTAAATCCAGGTTTTGTCTGGGCTTGGCTTGTTTGTAATAAACTACCTGTCAAGGGTGTGGATAGAGTAAACAATCCTAGTAGTGAATATTGAACAAATCGGTTGAAAACTATGCGCTGTTGTGGCAAAAATGGTATTTTCATGGCTGAAATATTTGGAGTTTAACAAAATTGATAATTTTTATTCTGTTGAAGCAAAAACTCTCGTATTCCTATCGGAATTACGTATTTATATATTATTTTTACACAAAAAATCTGAAAATTAAGTATTTTCTAATACATTTATTATTTTTTTCAAGATTTATTTGAAGCATTCAGGTAATATAGCAATCCTAAATTTTATGAACAACAAGATCCCCGACTTCTCTAAGAAGTCGGGGATCTGAATTTGAATGAAATAGGCTGTACGCAAAAAATCACCAAATTAGGGATAATTCATAAATTACCCCTACACACATAATAATCACGGCTTCGATAACATCATCTGTAAGTTCTATGCTGACTAAGAAATTAATCCCATTTCTTGATATATTGGGTTGACCACTTTTCTAATACTTGATAGTTGTTTAGCAAAAAAATAAGCTCCCAAAATACAACAAACACCACCAAATAATAAGGCATTAGCAACACCAATATAATTTGCTAATCCTCCGAAAAATAAATTACC
>NZ_JAQMTJ010000069.1:0-6287 GCF_028330815.1 Dolichospermum lemmermannii CS-548 | reverse complement strand
AGTTTCACTTTATCACACCACGTCCCTTTTAATGCTACTTATTCTCATTAAGCATCTTAATTTTTGAATTGACTTTAGTTATTATGTACTACTTTAAGGGCTTTTTTGATCTGTGACAGTTTGGGGTGCGGAATGTGGGTTTAAAATATCTTTAAAAAATCTTTAAAAAGTCTTTAAAAGCTCTTTAAAAGCTCTTTAAAAATGCAAATGCACATCTAGAAGAAATTGAAACAGCAATTCAAAAAAATGAGGCGGCTTAAATTGTGGTACGTCTTTATGCAGATGAACAATTTCCTCGCATAGTCAGCGAATTATGATTAGTTCACCCTTCTCTATAAGCCCTTATTTTCCTTCTTTGCGTCTTTGCTCCTTAGCGTCTTTGCGCGAAACAAAGATAGCACCCTTAGCAATAAAGCCCACCTGAGTGGGCTAATGAGGCTGATTTGTGCAGAGAAATGGGATTAATAAGGATCTGAATCAAATTTCCCGCGCTTCACACTCCTAAGATAATAACCTCGTGACGGTAATTTATTTAAATCGAAAGTGTCACCTCTAGGAACTCGCCAAATTTTGTAGTCGTGATATGTGAGAGGAGTTCCCTTTTCACAAATTTCTGGGGGATGATCTCCTAAGACAAAATACGCTGAACCTTTACCCGTAACTTTAGCAATACCATATTTATCAACTAGTAAAGATGTTTGTTCGCTAATTGCTATCCCTAACGCTTTTGCAGATACACCATCTTGAATTTGCCTAGCAATAAAAACCATAATTCTTCCCATTCTTTTGCGTTCATCAAAATGGGTATCAATGATAGTTCCTCGCAGATATTTCCACTGGAAAAAGTTATAGGTAAAGGTAATATTCCCGTAGGGATCATCAAGGGCTTCGTGAGTTTCAATACTATCTTCACAAGCACAAGAATCATAAACATATTCACTTTGAATCATCGCTCCGGCACTTGTACCACCAATAGCACCACCTTGATCATAAACCGACTTAATAGCAACTTCTAGCTTAGTGTTTTTCCAGTGGCGAATATATTCACATTGATCACCACCAGCAAAGAAAATTACGCCAGCATTTCTGACCTTATCAAAAATATCAGTTCGGTTTGCTTCTTGACGATTACGAATGATGAGAGTTTCTACATATTTGACACCTCTCATACTATAAATTAGCTGATTATAATCATCGTTACCAGCAGCACGAATTACTAAAACATTAACTTTAGTATTGCTGTTACTACCACCCCTGACTTGATTAATCATCCACTGAATAGCGTCATCAACATCAGGACCGCCACCACCTAAATTATGAACAGGTCCAGCTAATTTAGGGAGTTTATAAGCTGGTTCAGAGGTGGGAATTTGGCTATCGGCAATGATATCCTCAAAGAACCGTTTTAACTTGGCTGTTAAACGATCTAGGATGCGGTTTACCATCTTCAACAAGCTGTTTTTTGCATTCTGCAAACGCCTGGATGTACTTAGGAATGCCTTTATCATATTATAATCTTGTCAAGCAAACAGCAATCATTTCTAACTTTCGCATTTCTCAGGGCTAAATTCCTAGCGTACAGGGTTTGTACTGTTTTTTTACGGACAATAATCAGAGTAATCTTTAATTCTCTTTACCAGACAATTTCTGCTCGTTCTTCTACTACTCTTTCATAAACCATTTCTGTTTGTTTACCTAATTTTGGCCAGCTAAATCTTTTCTCTAAATCTGCATAAGCATTATTTACCAACCATTGACAATAATCTGGGTTTTTCAGCACTTCTAATATTCCCCAAGCCACAGAGTCCGAGTTGTTTACCCAGGTGGTAATTCCCGTTTTTGTATGTTGAACTACTTCTGGGAAACCACCAGTATCGGAAACTATGACTGGTACGCGGGAGGCAAAACTTTCTAAAGCAACTATCCCAAAGGGTTCATAAAGACTGGGAAAAACTGCACAGTCAGCGATGGTTTGAAATTTATCTAAGTATTCATCAGCCAGGAATCCAGTAAAGTAACACTTGTGCCAAATTCCCAAATCCCAAGCTTGACGTTTAAGATGGTCAGTATTACCACCACCAATTATGACAAATTTAACATTATTTCCCATTTCCCACAGCACCTTGGGAGCGGCATTAAGTAATATAGGTACGCCTTTTTCATAGGTCATGCGACCAAGATAATAGACAATTTTTTCATCATCTGCGGCAAATCGTCGCCGAAAATCTTGAGCATGAAAATCTTTGTGATGTATTTTCTTTTCTGCGCGAATACCGTTATAAATTACGTCAATTTTATCACTAGGAATATATAGTGTTCCGATCATTTCCCGACGCATATATTCACTACAAACGATGACCCGCCAAGCATTATCAGCTAGTGTATATTCTTTATCATGAATATAGTTTTGGGTATCATTGTGAATACCGTTATAGCGTCCATGTTCTGTGGCGTGAATTGTGGCAATCAGGGGAATTTTAAAGGTATGCTTGAGAGCGATCGCTGCATCCCCAACTAACCAATCATGGGCATGAATCAGATCAAATGGACCTTTTTCCCTTAATAACCTGCCGCCATGTTCTCCCATACTCTCATTTAAGTTCACCACCCAGTGGAAAAAATCGTTACTAGGAGCTACTGGGACACGGTGGATATGAATGCCTTCCACGACTTCATACAAGGATGCTGGACCAAATTCTGGCGTAATTAGGTGGATGTCATGGCCTAACTTTATTAGTTCCGGGTACAATTCAGCAACGTGACGAGCAATTCCCCCAACTATCCTCGGTGGAAATTCCCAACTCAGCACTAATATCTTCATTGACTTGACTCCCCGATGATTGACAAAAAGTTAAAATATATAAAAACTATATTTATAGCAGGGAAAAGGGCATTAGAAATTAAAAATTCTCGAAAACTCTTAGGAATACTACTGGCTGGCTGATTGACGAAGGAGCATTCACTTGCAGCCGATAGACTTTTTCCGCCAATCCTAAGTATATGTAGGAATCACAAATGATATTTCAGTATCTTGTCCAAATCGAAAAAAGCCTTGATTCGTAGGTTGGGTTGTTCGCGTGAGCGTTGCGGAGCAATAGCATGAAACCCAACATGAGCGTTGGGTTGCGCTGTCGCTACAAAAAATGGACAAGGTATTGTTTATGACGATGAATTGATGGTTTTAAAGGCTTAATTGAGATTTAGTCACTTGCGTGACACTAAGTATATGTCATAAAAAGATTATTAATTACCCCAAAATTACGGTTTTGTTTATCAATAAAATCTCTTACGATTATACCCGTATTGAATATTGAAACGAGTTGGGATTAGAAATTGTAGGGGTTTAGCATTGCTAAACCTTTGTATTCCACAATGCAATAGAAAACTACACTTCCTTATCAGGTGCGGAAATCAAAAATATGTTAAATAACTCTTTTCTCAGTCAAACCGCGACAACAGTTGTCTTTATTGATTTCTCTGTTTCCAAATATCACACCCTCCAAACGGGAATTGTTGACGGAGTAGAAACAGTTATTCTTTCCCCAGATAGAGACGGGATTGAAGAAATTACCCAAGTTTTACAACAAAATCCCCAAGTTAACAGTGTATATATAGTTGCTCAGGGTTCTCCGGGAAGTTGGTATTTAGGTAATACGCACCTGAGTTTAGACAATTTAGATAAATTACAAGATTATCAATCACTAATCACAACTGAGAAAATTAAGCAGATTCTTCTTGATAACAACAACGGTGGCTTTGAAAGTATCTTTGATAGAGGTAATGGTATAGCTTTTGCTGATCTGCAAGGAGCGCAATCCAACAACTATCAAGGTTTTACCCAAACCGTAAGCTACACTGATCCATTGATTCTTGACCTCAATGGCGAGGAACAAGTTCAAGCTTTAGATGCCAAAGATTTGGATGCGAGTAGCATTATTCCTCAATTAAGTGAAAAACTTCAGTACGATGAATCGCCACCTTTCCTAACGTCATTCCCTATTCCCCAGGAAGCAACTTTATCCCAAGCACAGATTCCCCTAACGCAGCAAAACCTGGCTAACTTATTTGCCACAACAAATGGGTCACTGACGAAGCTTAGCTCAGATCTTGCCACGTTGTTTACAGGCATCAATTCCTCCTCTCTTCAGTCAACCAATCTTCAGTCAACCAATGGACTTATTGCCAATCAATCATTTCTTCAGATAACTGGTGATAATGTTGCAATTGAAGCGACAGCAGATACTGACCTAGATCAATTATTGACTGACTTACAATCTCTAGGGTTACAACAGTCTTTTGCCTTCGGGCGTGTCATTTCGGGTGTGATTCCTATATCGGAACTCGGTAATGTGGCGGCATTGTCAAGCTTGCGGTTAGTTCGTCCTGTTTATCGGCCTATTACCAATGTGGGTTTGGTTACCAGCCAAGGCGATGTAGCTCAACGCTCAAGCAATGCCCGTTCGATTTATCCTGGCGTAGATGGTACAGGTATTACGGTGGGTGTCCTGTCAGACAGCTATAATAATCGAGGTGGGGCTTCGGCTGATGTCGCTAGTGGGGATTTGCCCTCTGGAGTGATTGTCCTACAGGATCTCGCATCGGGGGGGAGCGATGAAGGTCGAGCAATGTTGCAGATTGTCTCCGATGTGGCTCCTGGAGCAAAACTCGCTTTTAATACTGCCTTTGTAGGAGGACAGGCTGGCTTTGCCAATGGCATTAAGAACCTTGCCAAACCAATAGCCAATGGTGGAGCGGGGGCAAGCGTAATTGTAGATGATGTCTTTTATCTTGCTGAACCCTATTTTCAAGATGGCATAGTTACCCAGGCAGTCGATCAAGTGGCAGCAAATGGTGTTGCCTATTTTTCTTCCGCAGGCAATCAAGCCCGTCGCTCCTATGAAAGTGCATTCGTACCGGGGAGCATCGCTACTGTTGGTGGGCGAAATTATACCTTTCAGGATTTCGATCCCAGTGAGGTAGTCAATAATTTCCAAGCAATTACCATTAACGGCGCATTTGCACCCGGACTGCAATGGGATCAGCCCTTTGCTTCTGCCAGCACTACTGGAGTCGGTTCGCAAAATGACTTGGATATGTTTTTGTTCGCTTCTCCTAGCTTTACGAGTACCATCTATGCTTCTAGTACCAGTAATAATTTAAATGCTGATCCATTTGAAATTTTCGGAGTAACTGGAACAGCTACAGCATACGTAGCGATCGGCAAGCGTAATTCTGTGGGGGGGCCGAACCCAACTAAGATCAAATATGTTGATTTTACCGGTGTTAATAACACTTTTCAATTTGCTACGAATAGTTCAACGTCTTTCGGACATAATCAATCTGCTAATGGTCTGGGTGTAGCGGCAGCTTATTATCAACAAACACCTGCCTTTGGGACAAATCCGGCTTTAGCTGAGTCATTTACTTCTCTCGGCGGTACCCCCATTTTGTTCGATACGGCGGGGAACAGACTCGCCACACCAATTATTCGGAATCAGCCTGCTATTACAGCACCCGATGGTGTGGATACCACATTCTTTGGACAGGATTCAGATGGCAATGGTAAGCCAAATTTCTTTGGTACATCAGCCGCCGCGCCTTCTGCCGCAGGAGTTGCTGCTTTAATCCGTCAGGCCGCTCCAAGTGCCACCAACACGCAAATTTACAATGCGTTGAAGAATACAGCTATTGACATGAATACCCCTGGGTATGATTTGCTGACTGGGTATGGATTAATTCAAGTGGATGCTGCGATCGCCACTCTTAATTATGCACCCACTAACTTAACTCTCTCCAACAACACCATTGCCGAAAATCAAGCCATAGGAACAGCCATTGGCACATTCACCACGACAGACCCAGATACAGGAAACACCTTCACCTATAGCTTAGTTACAGGAACAGGTGCAACTGATAATAGTTTATTTTCCATTACCAATAATCAACTCAAAACCAACTCTGTCTTTGACTACGAAACCCAAAACAGTTACAGCATTCGAGTTAGAACCACAGACCAAGGGGGGTTAAGTTATGAAAAACAATTAACTATTGGAGTCAATGATCTCAATGAAATTACTGGTAATCCCTCAATTAACAATGGTCGTACCCCAATTGTAGGAACTGCTGGTTCTGACCATATTATAGGCGGTCCAGGGGCAAAAACCATTACTGGAGGTGCTGGTAATGATTTCTTCGTGTTTACTGATCTCCGAGATGTGGGACAACGGATTACGGATTTTACTGTAGGAACAGACAAAATTGTCCTTACTCAATTGATTAGTAGTATT
>NZ_JAQMTJ010000068.1:0-46849 GCF_028330815.1 Dolichospermum lemmermannii CS-548 | reverse complement strand
TCGCCCCTACTGACAACTGTACGGGCGAAGCATTTGGAGAACTATTTTTGGCAATGACTGATAATTTATCTTCCAAATGCTTCGCCCCTACTGACAACTGTACGGGCGAAGCATTTGGAGAACTATTTTTGGCAATGACTGATAATTTATCTTCCAAATGCTTCGCCCCTACTGACAACTGACTAATATCTAAGAACCTGTGAGCATAATATAAGCACCCCAGGCTTGGGCAACAACTGCGATGACAGTGGAGCAGATAGGATGAGGGCTATTAATTTTTTTGCCACCTTTAGTTTCTAAAGTTTGGATATCAATCCAAGGAGTTGCCCCCCTTCGTAACCAACCTGTAACAGTGATTTGTCTGCCAATCAAGTCTTGAGGATTGAATGACTTTCCTAACCAGGGAATATGATGTAATTTAATTAAACCTTGGCTAGATTGCAGGATTAGGTCTTGTGCTAAACAATTGCCAATACCAGGGCGGCCTAATAGCTTACCAGTAAACCGAACTCTAATGCTATCAATTGGTAAAATAGCGGGATTTGCTAAGAGGTTGGTAAAGTTTTCATCTTTTTGAACATTGACAGGTGTAATATCGGGAAATAAAGCATTTATCCGCATAACTGTGCCAATGCTAAAGCCAATCAACATACAACCTCCGACAAAAGACCAATTATCATAGATCCACTTGAGGTTTAACAAGTGTAAGGTGTATGCTGTTTGCCAAATTAACCAAGTTAGACAGGCAAATACAACACCGAGGGGGATTCCCAACCAAGGGGCAATTTGTAAATAGAAGGATTGGGGCTTGATGAGAATGGGTTGTGATGGCTTTGTTTGATATAATTCGGTGTCTAAATGCCAATGACGGGCTATTTGACAAAGGCGTTCGATGCGATCGCCTATTGTTGGATGACAACTATTAATTGTAAACCATTGCCGATAGGGATGAAAATTTTCCCACCTTAAAAATGATTCAAAAGGTAGATGACCGGCGGTGCTACCTAAAATTATGCTGTGTTGATATGCAACTGGCGAGAGGAGATTCAGGCTTTCTAACTGCCAACAGGTTTGTTCTTTGAGGCTGATATCATGGGCTACACCAATGGATATTTTCAGTAAAGCGCGAATTAGTCCATTAGGATTACCGGTGATTTCTGCGGCCAGGCGATCGCTATGGTAAAGCCGCAATTGGCAATTAAGTAAGGCTGTACCCGTGAACAGACACCAAATTGCATAGTTGATGGCTGCTAAAACTGTACCTGGCCAACGCCAAATTTTACTGTCATGTTGATTTCCCCAAACTGACACTTGCTGATATATTCCATAAAATGGCATGGCCACGAGTAAAACTAGGGACATGACCGCAAAATCCCAACGCCCAATTTGTCCTAAAGATAAAGCATAGATGGCAGCTATTTCGTCATCTGCCAGTTGTTCTAATAAACCTTGACTAACAGTTATTCTCGCTGTGCGGGGGAGGTTGCCATAACTGATAATCATCGGGGCGGAAATTGGTAAGATTCTCAGTTGAGGGGTTGACCAGTGCCGCTGTTGGCAAGCGCGTTGTAATACTCTGGGTGTTTCCCGGCTGTAGGAGTTTAATTTCTCTTTGGTTAACTCTTCTTGACCGGAAAATCTTGTTAGTACCCAGTCGAGCAACCAAGGAGACGATGCCATGAAGATGATCAACAATCCCAACATCAAGGAACTAGGATCGCTATATAAAATCTGGATGGGTTCTAAGTAGGGCAGTTGATAGAGAATTTGATTGATTAAACCCAATACTAATTTAAGCACTTCTCGACAAGTCCAGAACAATGCCATGAATGTTCCCAGAGCAAGTAGTCGAGAGGGAATGATGTTAGGCTTGCCTAGGGGTTGCCACACTTTAGCGCGTCTAGCATTGCGCCAATAAACGCTAACGGGTTTGATAGTGTTGTTACCATCAGTACCAATATAAGCTGTTTGTAGCTGTGGTTGGGCAGGATTTAAACTAGAAACAAGTCCAGTATTGGTTTTATGGGATTTTTTCTTCTGGTTTTTGCGTTTATGCAGGTGTTCAAGAGCAAGTGTTGCCCACTCTTGAACTTGGGGATTACTATTAGCAATCAGATTTTGACACAGAGCGATCGCCTTAGAGACTTCACCCGTGCGGGCATAGGACATCACTAACCCAACTTGCGCCTGTAAACAAATCCTTTCTTGACTTTGATCTTTGGCTAGTGGTTGAAGGTTAGCGATCGCTGTGTAGTAATTCCCCTGCTTGAGAGCAGCTAAACCAGCCTCTAAACATGATTCAGCGTGGGAAGGCATACAAACTTTGGTACTCCAATCTGTTCTAGGTGACAAATAGCACGCTTATTGAGATACCCTGATCATTGGTGATTGGTGATTGGTCATTGGTGATTGGTCATTGGTCATTGGTCATTGGTCATTGGTCATTGGTAATTCTTGCCTTTTGCCTTTTGCCTTTCGCCTTTTGCCTTTTGCCTTTTGCCTTTTGCCTTTTGCCTAACTTTCTGCTGATTGTTGATGGGAAAAGACGGGAGCGATGGCACTTAATTTCAACTCCGGATGATCACCCTCCAACTGTTGACAATTCCATTCATTGCGGAATAACAATACTGGTCGTCCCATGCTATCTTTAACAGTAGTGGTATTGAATAAACGTCCCACCTGCTTTAAAGCTTCCCAACCACCTTCAACCCAACGGGCGACACTATAAGGTAATAAATCGAGAATAGTTTCCACACCATACTCATTTTCTAAGCGGAACTGGACTACTTCAAACTGCAATTGACCAACCGCTGCTAAAATTGGCTCCCGCTTGGCTTCATCGGTGGAGTACATAATTTGGACAGCACCTTCTTCTCGCAATTCGGAAACGCCTTTTTGAAACTGCTTAAATTTCGATGGGTTGGGGTTTCTCAACGTGGCAAAAAGTTCAGGTGAGAAATAAGGAATTCCCTCATATTCTAATTTTTGTCCTGTGTAAATTGTATCACCAATTGCGAAAACACCTGGATTATTTAAACCAATCACGTCCCCTGGATAAGCGACATCAATAGATTCTCTTTCCTGGGCAAATAGTTTTTGCGGACGTGATAGACGGACAATTTTGCCCGTTCGAGCGTGATTTACTGTCATATCTTTTTCAAACTTGCCTGTGCAAACCCGGACGAAAGCCACCCTATCTCGATGTTTTGGGTCCATGTTGGCTTGCAGTTTGAAAATAAATCCGGTAAATTCTGGATAGGTAGGAGGAATATCGCCGACAGTGCTGCTATGTGTACCTGGTTTGAGGGCAAAGTCCAGGAAGTTCTTGAGGAATAATTCCACCCCAAAGTTAGTCATGGCACTACCAAAAAATACTGGGGTCATTTTGCCGGCGTGTACTAAGTCTAAATCTAGTTCTGGACAAACTCCTTCTAAGAGTTCTAACTCGTCTTTAAGTTGGTGGTATAGTTCTTTTTCTAGTAATTCTTCAAGTCGCTGATCACCTATATTGAGGATAGTTTCCTTTGCTTCTTTACTACCATGAGAACTGCGCTCAAATAAATGAATTTGCTCCTGTTGGCGGTCAAATACGCCTTTAAAGCGATCGCCCATGCCAATAGGCCAATTCACTGCATAAGTCTGTAATCCCAATTCTTTCTCAATTTCATCTAACAAATCTATGGGTTCTCTGCCCGGACGGTCGAGTTTATTCACAAAGGTAAAAATTGGGATACCCCGCATTTTACAGACTTCAAACAGTTTCCGGGTTTGGGGTTCTAAACCTTTAGCCGCGTCTATCAGCATCACCGCATTATCGGCTGCTGCCAAAGTCCGATAGGTGTCCTCACTAAAATCTTGGTGTCCAGGAGTGTCGAGTAAATTAATTTGACAGTGACGATAGGCAAATTGTAATACCGTAGAAGTTACGGAAATTCCCCGTTGTTGTTCCATTGCCATCCAGTCAGAAGTGACTTTGCGCTGGTCTCTGCGGGCTTTTACTGCTCCAGCTTCGTGAATAGCACCTCCGTATAATAATAGTTTTTCTGTCAGTGTAGTTTTACCAGCATCAGGGTGAGAAATAATCGCAAAGTTGCGACGCTGTTCCACCGCTTGACCTAATTCTGCTTGCAGTTCAATGGACATATCTGTAATTTCTTTGTAACTTCACTAAATGTAATCTTTTTCAGGACGGGGGAACAAATTTATAAATTCTCTAGCAGCTTTCAGTAAAACCCTTTAAATATAACGCTCTGGGATTAAAATTAGGATCTGATTCAAGTGCATACTGCTATATTAATTCTTGCCGTTAATTCAATCTTAACCTGGTTTATGTCAGACGACGCTATCAGAAATTTATGGGTGAGATAGTTGACAAATGCCTGACTTTCCCCTATTATAAGAGTATAGTGGAAATCCGTGCGCCCATATATATAGGGGTTGAATTTTTCCGAAAGTATTAATCTCTAAATTCACCGAACATAGGCAAAAACCTTGTGAATATCAACTGCTCCATGATAGAAATGTTGATAAATAACCATTTCATGCAACAGTGATCTAAAATAGAGTTTCACAAACAATGTTTTTAGATTTTTAACAAATCTACAACTGCAAATTTTGTGTAACCAAAAAAACAAATTTATTCTAGCTATTGCAATTCCATGAAAGCAGAAGTGATTGAATTAATAACAACGGTTTTCCATGTTTTACAAGTTAATCTGCGGTGGATGACTTGGAATTTATTTTTGGCTTTTATTCCTTTAGCTTTGAGTGTTTGGCTATTTCGCCGTCAGCGCAGTGGTTCATGGGTTTGGTGGCTAGGATTTTTGAGTTTCTATGCTTTTTTACCAAATGCACCTTATTTATTAACTGATGTCATTCATTTGATAAATGATATCCGGCGAGTTCAGTCAATATGGATGATTACATTAGTCTTAATTCCTGTGTATTTTGTCGTCATTTTTGGCGGGTTTGAAGCTTATGTTATATCTTTAATAAATTTGGGTTACTATTTACATCGAACGGGTAAAAGTCAATGGATTTTTCCTGTTGAGTTGATTACTCATGCTCTTTCTGCTATCGGTATTTATTGGGGACGATTTTTGAGATTTAACAGTTGGGATTTTATTACTCAACCAGATGCCATAATCACAAAAGGTGTAGAGGAAATTCTTGGTAAACAACCCTTGATAATTATTACTCTCACTTTTATAATCCTTTGGGGTTTGTATTGGTTTATGAAACGAATTACTTTGGGTTTTCTGAATAAGGGTGTTAATTCACAAATAAATGATCATCATATTCACAATATTAACTAATGACATTAAATTAAAATCAAATATCCCCGACTTCTTTGAGAAGTCGGGGATCTATTTTTTGAATATTTAAGATTAATCGTATAATTTAGGATTTAGAATAGGAAAGCAAATATAAACAGCTATAAAAAGTGAAATTGGTTAAACAGCGATTAGATACATTATTAGTAGATTTGGGATTATGTCCCTCCCGTCAGCAAGCACAACGGCTAATTCAAGCTGGAGAAGTGACTGTAAATCAACAAATGGTTGATAAAGTCGGGACTGAAGTTGATATTACCGCAGAAATTCAAGTTAAAGAACGTCCTCCTTTTGTTTCTCGTGGTGGTGAAAAACTGGCTAAGGCTTTAAAATTTTTTGAGATTTCTGTAACTGACAGGATTTGTTTAGACGGGGGAATTTCTACAGGTGGCTTTACTGATTGTTTATTACAAGCCGGTGCAAAACAAGTTTATGGTGTAGATGTTGGTTATGGACAAGTTGACTGGAAAATCAGAAATGATCAACGGGTAATTTTAAAAGAACGGACGAATTTACGTCAACTACAACCAGAGGAATTATATGCTGAAAATGCCATATTTCCTAATTTGATAGTTGTGGATGTTTCGTTTATTTCTTTAACCAAAATTTTGCCGGCGGTATGGCAATTAACACAAGCTCCCAGAGAGGCTGTATTGCTGGTAAAACCACAATTTGAGGTTGGCAAGTCTCGCATCGGCAAAAAAGGCGTTGTCCGCGATTCTGATGACCAAGGAGATGCAATTTTTAATGTGATGAAAGGGGCATTAGAGTTAGGATGGAAATATCAGGGTTTAACTTATTCACCCATAACAGGACCTGCGGGAAATATTGAATATCTGTTATGGTTGGGAATGGACAGCGAAATCATACCCCCAACTTTAGCAGCAATTCAAGAAATTACTAAACAAGTCATGCAGGAGTTTGGGAAAAAATGATGAGTAATCAAGGTTTTAGTTGGTGTTTTGGGTTGGTACTTACTTCGCCTCTAATCTTGTCATCATCGTCACCTTCTCCGCAAAGTTCTAGAGCTAACAAGGCTTTTAACTTTACCCCAAGAAATCCAAGAAATACTTCATTTAGAATCAGGAGATAGATTAATTTTAACTCTGGAAGATAATGGAAAACTCCAATTAGTAAGCCTCAAACAACAAGTTAAAAAATTAAGAGGTTTATTAAAAGATAAATCACCTGATAGAAACTTGGTAGATGAACTTATCCAGGAACGCAGACAGGAGTATTTAAGTGAATAAATCACAGCTTACCAATCAGTTTGTCATACTCTGTGTGTGTTCCAATCCAAAACCAAGAAATGCCGTTTTCGACTTCAACACCCAAAGCACGATAATTTAAACCTGCTCAAACTGACCAATATTTGTTACCTAGCTTTTTAAAATGTAACGATGGATGAGATTTATCAGCCTTGAGCAACTCATAGCATTGATCAGCCGTTTGCTGTACACTTTCAGGGAGGGCATTATAATATTTCCAGAATCATTGTGTTGTATAGTGCATCAGATTTCGCGGCTATGTCCTGCTTGAAACTCAGCGATTCCTACGGAGCGCTTCGCTATCGCTTCTGCTGCTAATGCTTCCAACTTACCATCTGCAATATCACGTTCTATCTGCTCATCCCAAAGTTCATAATCTAGGTTTAAAAACCATTGTCTCAGTTTCTCAAAATCATGAGATGGAAGTGAGAGAATTGCAGTTTCAATTTGTTCAAGCTGTGACATAAATAGTTTTTACCTCTTTATTCTTGAGAAAATTATAGCTTTATTTTGTCCTAGAGTTTAATCCTTGATCTCAGTGTATTTATTTTACTATACTATTAATAATTCTATTTGCACATTTATGACAACTACTAAATTTCCTGAGTATCATTGTATGATTATCCTACCCCCCAATTCCCAAAGAGCGATACATTTGCTAAAATTGCAATCATCATAACACCAATTAATCACTATGTACTCCACTAATCCACACCAAGAACTCTTAGAAGCGATCGCTAACCTTAGTGATCAACAAATCCCACTTGTCTTGCAATTTATCTCATCCCTAGAAACACCTGTTAACAATTATCCAACTTCAGCTAAAACAGTTTTAGAACGAATGGGTGGTTATCCCAAATTTTTACTAGAAGGATCAGGAGATTTTTCAGATAGAGATGTACGCAAAAAAGCGATCGCTGACAGAATTCAGGCAAAACATCAAACAAGAACTCATGAATAATTATCCCCTGATTTTAATTGATACTGGAATTCTTGTTGCCTTCTATGACCGTAAATACAAGTATCACCAACAAGTTGTTAACTTTTTTAGCACCTGTACCAGTCAACTCATCACAACAATTGCCTGTGTTACAGAAGTGATGTGGTTACTTGCTCCAAATACAAAAGTGCAAAACGAATTTTTATCTGCCTTATCAATAAGAGTTTTCTTATGCGAACATTTACTGCCATCAGACTATCAAAGAATCCAAGAACTTAACACAATTTATCAAGATTTACCCGCAGATTTTACCGATTTATCGCTTATTGCCATTTCCGAAAGATTAAACATTTCTGCTATTGCCACTCTAGATAAAGACTTTAATATTTATCGCCGCTATCGCAAGCAACCATTTAATCGCATATTTTTACCTTAATTAGACGAGCAAAATTAAACTTGTATTGCTTTGAGATAAAGGGCGATAGGGCGATCGCTGACTTGTCAATTCATTTTTTGATTTGTGATAACGGAGTGCGCCACTTCCAATTATTTTACCTCTACTATACCGAAATTATCTCAACCAAAATCTGATTCATAATTTGCTGTTTCAACGAATCCGCCGCAACTGAAGCAATCATTTCCCAATCGTTTTCTGTCAACATTACCCCAAGCAGTTCCCGCAATACCTGATGATTAGAAATAAACTCCTCACCAAAAAGTTCATCCCTCTGCAACACAGCTTGAATATATTCTTTAACAGTAGATGTAGGTAGCCTGAATCTTTCCAGCAACTTCTCTCTGGCGGTAGCAGATGCTGTAGAAGTCGCAGTTCCTAAATTCCAATCTTTGAGTAACAAACGCACTTCCCTATTCAAAGAAATCCGCAAAGTTTTTAAACGATAAAACAATTCAGGATTAAGTAATAGTTGACTAAAACCAGAACCCCAATCTAAACCAGCACCAATATTACCCCCTACTTCTTCCTCAGTTTGGATGCTTTTTCTCAACCATTCTTTGTTAAGTAATAAATCCATCGGGTTTGCTAATTCTTGGTTAGAGGTGAACGGAATATAATTAGATTCTTGCTGACTCATTACTTACCCTCACTGCTTTTGTTATAAGAACGCCATACACCGTACTCAAAATAAACCAAATCATCGTAATCTTCATCTTGCCCTAAATCTAGCATTCCTTGATTATCGTAGAATTTTTCCGTTCCTGGTAAAGAATGCAAGCCTACTCTACCTTCATAACCTAGCTGGAAACTGCGGGTTCGGGCAAATACCAGAAATACACTCCCAACACCTTTGTATCGTGGTGGGCGTTGGACATCCTGGCGATTCCAAGGTGCTGTAGCAATTCCATCAATATATACTAAGCGTTGACCCTCTGTAATGCGTGAGCCGTGCATCTGAGTTTCCATCAGCATCAATCCTTGGGTTTCACCTTCGCACTCAATGGCATAACCTTCACGGTTTGAACTGCTGGCAATAAATCTCAGTTTAAACTCCCAGTCCCAAAATTTATCAGCTTGTACGTATAAATTTAGTCGGCTTTTCCACAGCGATAGATAATCATCAACGTGCTTTTGTGCCAGTTCCACTAAATACGCATTTACAAGAGTGCTATCCTCACCACGAATTAGCTGAACTTGCAGTTGCACTCGTTACTCCTTGTTGGTGAAAATGACTGTGGTAACAAACTAAAATAGTATCATTAATATGGGACTCCGGTTTGATTCCTGATAGGATAGCGTGGCGTTAGCCATATTTTCCTGCGTAGGAAGGCAAGAGGATTTGAGAATATGAAGGTGTACCGAGTTTTGTATGGCTACGCCACGCAAGCTATCAAAAATTAAATAGGAGTCCTATCTTTAAATAAGAGAAGTTCATCTTATTTCTTTAAAATGAGAATTGCTGCTGATCTAAATCAAAGATCGTAAATCAAACACTCCAAAGCATCTGGATACATTTCACAGTAGGTTTCTAGGGCTGTTTTGCGGTGTTTTGCTTGCTTTTGATGGGCTTTTTCTGCTTGCAATTCTTCGACAATATCCCATGCTACTGCACAATTAGCAGAATTATTACCATTTTCTGTACAGGTTATCCGCGCTTCTGTAATAGCTTCGAGAATTGCTGCTTCAATGGGTTTTTTCCCATTAATAACTTCGTTTAGGGATACCATGATCATGTTACCTTTGTTGAGGAAAATAAAGGTTAATTAGGAATTTTAAGGATTGCTAATGAAGAGAATTACTCATAGTTGGTAAACTCTTTTTCAGAGTAACAATTCAAATAATTATTTTTAGTTAATTTATATACTTTTTGATTCTATGATGAGATAACCATGACTTAAACATTCCGTAATAGGGATTTATTAATGCTAAAGTAGTAGATAATCTAAATATTTTAGTTATAATTTAAACAGAGTATCTGTAACTTATAATTATGCGTGAATTAGCACTTCAATCTCAATCTTTACGTGAAGCCTGGGAACAAGGGTTACAAGAAGGTTTAACTCAAGTTGCACTCAATATGCTACAAGAAGGTATTGATTTATCTCTAGTAGCTAGACTAACTAATCTACCACTTGAAAAGATTCAAAATTTGCAAGTTAGTAATGTAGATGATTTGGAAATTTTAGTAAAAGATTTTCTTGAGTTAAGTGAATCATCACTCAATAAAGTTTGGCTTGAACCAGAAGAAGACGAAGCTTGGAAGGATTTATAGAATTTATGCTTATGGAAAAATTTGCTAAAGGTGACGTTATCTCTGTACCTTTTCCATTTTCTGACGCATCTGCTACTAAAAGAAGACCTGCCTTGATTATAGCAGAATCAGATAGTAATAATATTATTCTCTGTCCTATTACCAGTAAACCAGGTAGAGAATATGAAATTAAGTTAGAAGACCAGGATTTTATGTTTGGTAAACTTAATTTAAGTCCCTGTTATATTCGTCCTAACATCATTGCAACAGTTGACAAAAGTAATGTTATTAGGAATATCGGAAAATTAAGGGATGAAAAAATAAATCAAGTTATTGCTACCATTATTGAAATTTTACAAAAGCCTTGTGAACCCTCACATAAACCTCCAGCAATAAAAGCATGGGAAAGAGGTAAAAATCCCAAATCATAAAGTTTGTGATGGTTACTTAGAGGTTGTTTGAAAAGTATCAGATGAAACCCATAATCTCCAAAAACCTAACCCCCCTGCCCCCCTTCCCTACCAGGGAATGGGGTTTTCAAAGCCTCTCCCCGCGTCGGGTAGAGGTTTGGAGAGGGGTCAATTTATACATTCAAAACTTTTCAAACACCCTCTTAGATTCAATCTCTCAAAACTCACCAAAAGTACCGCCTAATTCTTGCTGTAAGCGATACAAAATAGTATTTTTATCAACTTGTGACAAAATTTCCTGAATGACGGTGTTAGCGCCCAATTGTCCCCAAGTACAGCCTTTTTCTAGATACAACTGGGCGGCTTTACCGACTGTATAAGCACCATAACCGGCAATTCCACCTTGGGCGAACTGACAAGTCAGCGCTTGCGCTATCGCACTCCCGAAAAAAGTAGTAATATTAAAGGGATTATCACCACTGCCTATAGCTGCGGCACTTTTACCTAAGCCTAATATAAAACTGCTGCCAATTTCACTTAATAATAAACCACCAGAACTAAATAAAATTGTTTTTAATAATTCACTAGCTTCATAGCCAGTCATGGGTAAACCATACAATTTAGCTAATGCCCGAATTAAAGCTAAATCGGTAATTAAACCACCTATTATATCTAAGAAAGCAATAGGATTTAAGCCAATGGCTAGGGCTTTATATTGGCTAAACCTCCAAATTATATCTTCTGCTTCTTTTTCGCGGATATGAACGGTTTTTTGAGCGATATTTTCTTCGGATTCTCTAGCTTGAATAAGTGCATTTAAAGCTAAAAGAGATCGTCCTTCTCGATTTAATATATTTAAGATTGTTTGCTTTAATTCATCTACTTGCGGTGGTGGTGTTTCCCATTCAGAAGTGATGCTTCCATCTGCATATTCTACTCTCACTTCCATTGGTGCAGGTTCAGCCGCTATCATCACAATTTCATCAGGTAATAATGGCTGATTTTGGATATTTCCTGCCCCTAATTGTTGCAGATTTTTATAAATTGCATTTTTATCTGTATCGGGATATAAATCAATTTTATTAAATACCAAAATTAAAGGTTTTTGGGCTTGACGTAATTCTAATAATCCTTGATATTCAGTTCTCGTAATATCCCCAGAAACCACAAACAAGATTAAATCAGCTTGACGCGCTACATCTCTTGCCATTTGCGCCCGTGAATCGCCTTCAATTTCATCTAAACCGGGAGTATCAATTAATTCGACTAATACCTTATCTCCTGGTTTCCAAGGTACAGAACGCGGCCATTGAGTGACACCATTTAGGGGTCCGGTTTGCAGAATTTTTTCTCCCAATAAAGAATTTAATACTGCTGATTTTCCCCGACTGACTAAACCAAAAGCCGCAATTCTGATGACATTTGCATCTAATTTATTGAGTGTGGCATTTAAGGTTTCTATTTCTGGTTTTAGCAAACTTGCTAATTCTGGATTTGCTGCCATTTGTCCCGATTTACGGAGATATCCATACCAAGATAATGCTTGTCTAAGACTAGCACGGGCGCGGTTTAAATGAGTTTCTTGTAGGTTACGATTCATAGGATTCTGGATTTTGAATTTCCAGATACCCGACTTCTTTAAGAAGTCGGGTATCTAATTAAGCTGCTGTTAATGACTTGCCGATAATTTGCGGTTCGGGTATTGGTTGTCCGTCTTCTAAATAAGATGAAATCAGCATTTCTAAAACTTCTTGGGCATTTTTTAAAGCCTCTTCATAAGTGTCTCCATGAGTATGACAAAATTCTCCCCATTCAGGAAGACTTACCACAAAGCATTTATCTTCTTCTGACCATTGAATAATGATTGTGTAATGATTATTCATTTTGTGCTTCCTCTTGAGCTTTTTTTATTTCTTCTATTCTTTTGATGGCGTTACTAACATCTTTCTCTTGGTATTCTTTTGCATCTTTTCCGTCTTTACCTGATATAGTAACTCGTCCAGATAATAAAGGATGATACCAGTTAGTGTGACTACCTTTTCCAGTCCGACAAGTAAAACCTGATTGCAGTAATAAATTTTTCAGTTCTCTAATTTTTTTGGGCATATCTAATATAATATCATTGTCCTAAATATGCTTCTAAAACTTTGGTATTATTTTGGATTTCTGTAGGGCTACCAACGGCTAGATTTTGTCCTTCAGCTAATACCCAAACTCGATCACATAAGGACATAATTACGTCCATGTTATGTTCAATAATCAAAAATGTCATGCCGTCGTGACGATTCCAGGCTAAAATGCGATCGCATATGTCATCAATTAATCTGGGATTTACACCAGCAGCAGGTTCATCTAGCAATATTAACTTAGGATTAGTCATCAATGCCCGACCAATTTCTAAAAGTTTCCGCTGTCCTCCAGATAAACCACCGGCATAATCAGCGGCTTTTTTTTCTAAGCCTACAGATTCTAACAAAAACATTGCCCGTTCTTTTAATTGCTTTTCTTCCTTAGCAATAATGTGGGGTTGACATTGCACTTGCCAAAAATTCTCACCAGTTTGTTTTTGCGCTCCCAAAAGCATATTTTCTAATACTGATAACTTCGACAAAACCCGGGCAACTTGAAAGGTTCTCACTAATCCCTGTTGGGCAATTTGGTATGGTTGCAACTGATGAATAGGTTCACTATCAAAACTCACTCTACCTTTATCGGGACGAATAAAATTAGAGAGTAAATTAAATAAAGTAGTTTTCCCAGCCCCATTGGGACCAATTAACCCAGTAATGCTACCTTTGATAACTTCGATATTCGCTTCCTGAACTGCTTTAATTCCGCCAAAATTTTTACAAAGTCCAGTTGCAGCTAAAAGAGGTAGTTGGGGTGATGCGATATTATTTACCATTATAATTTTCTTCTCAACTTCATTTTTAGGTTTTTTGTTGGTTTTTAATGATTGTTATGAAATAAAAATTGTCGGAGTTCATCAAATTTCATCCCTGTAAAACCTCAGCCACAGTTAACTTTACATCACTAAATAGAGGCGAACAAATTATATCATCTTCCCTATAAACCTGCTCCTCATAAAAACCCTCCACCCATTCTAAAACCGTCACTTTTTGCCCAATTGGATCAACAATCCAATACTCAGTAATTCCCCGCGCCGCATACTCAGAACGCTTATAACGATAATCACGATTTTCCTGATTTGGACTCACTACCTCAACCACCAGCAAAGGCAGCGGCATATCCATTAAAATCAGCGAGCGTGTAGCCCCCTGCATCACTTGAGCTAATTCTTCAGAAAACACCGTCAAATCAGGAACACGCACCCCCACCTGGCGACTATTCACAGCAATTTCTGTTTTCATACTCAAGCGGTAATAGGGAATACCCAATTGCAGAAAATAGGCAACTAAAAACATTGCTATGCGCCGATTTAGCTCACTTTCTAAAGGCATAGGAATTAATTCTCCGTTCTCAAATTCATATAAATTATCTGTCCCATCGTCATAATTAAGAAATTCCTCAAAAGTCATCTTGTTAGCAGTTGCAACTATCATGGCTATTCCTCCCATAAACGGCTTGTATCAACTATTTTAACATCACAAATTTCTAATTATTTACCAAGAGTCAGTTCCTCCTTTTTCCCTAAAATACCTTGAGGTCGCCAAATCATCAATACCATTAAAAGTAAGCCAATAAACATGATCCGAAACGCACCAATTCGTTCTACATCTAGGGGAACAATTTTGGGTAAAAATTCCCTAGTGAGGGCATCATAGGTAAAGAAAATGACTGCACCTAAAATAGTTCCCAGATTGTTGCCAGAACCACCTAAAATTACCATAATCCAGGCATCAAAGGTAAGTTGGGGTTGGAAGTTATCGGGGTAAATTGCGCCTAGTTGCCAAGCGAAAAATGCTCCAGCAATCCCCGCAATTGCCCCACCTAACATTAATGATTGTAGTTTATAGGAGAAAACGTTTTTTCCTAAGGCTTTGGGAATTTCTTCATCTTCACGAATAGATTTTAGCACTCTTCCCCAAGGAGAATGGACTAAAATTTCTAACCGCCAAAAAACGAAAGCTAAAACTAATAATATGAACAACATTAACCCGGCTTTGGGATTATAATTATATAGTCCAATCACACCAGAAATATAAATTGCAGTAGCTAATAATCCTAAAGCAATTCCGACTATTAACCGGGAGATAAATTCTTGTTGAATACTACTATTTCTAACTATATTATTACTTGCAGAAATTTGAGCAGTTCGCACCCAACGCCATAGAGAAAATAATGTGATTCCTGCTAATAAAGTTAATACTCCAATCATTACCAAACGGAAAAATAAATTGGGAGTTGTTGATAACGGGATAACATAACTTTGCACACCGAAAGATCCCGATATCCACGTATTACCTACAGGTAAATCTTGATTATTGACTATTAATCGAATTAATTCACCTGTACCAATGGTGACAATTGAAAGATAATCTTCGCGTAACCGCAAAGTTGCAAAGCCAATTAATAAACCAAGCATTGCGGCAACAACTGCACCGATTCCGGCTGATAGCAGCAATGGTACGCCCTTGAGACTTAATAAAACCGTCGTATACGCACCCAAGGTCATAAAAGCAATGTGACCAAAGTTAATTAAACCGGTAAAACCCCATTGGAGATTGAGTCCTAGTCCGAACAGGGCGAAGGTGGCGGTAGAAATGGCGAGAAAAATCAGGTATTCGATCATAATTTAGCTAGTGGTCATTGGTCATGTTTGAGTTGTCAGTTATCAGCCGTTAATGTAACGCAATGTAAACTGAAACCCCTCTATATCCGTTATTCTATTAAAAACTGTATAAGACAAAGCAGGGATCGCCAAAAGCATACATTAAACTTGTGTTTGACCAACACTTTATTTGAGATTTCCCTATGGATTCTAGGGTACTTTGGCAACGATACCAGGACTGGCTGTATTTTCATCCAGGATTAGGACTATATCTAGATATTAGTCGAATGCGGTTTGATGATGGGTTCGTGGCATCATTGCAGCCTAAGTTTGACAAAGCGTTTGCGGATATGGTGGAATTAGAAAAAGGGGCGATCGCCAATCCCGACGAAAACCGCATGGTAGGACATTACTGGTTGCGGAATCCAGATTTAGCCCCCACCCCCGAACTCACCCAAGAAATAGTTCAAACCTTAGAACAAATCGAAGCTTTTGCTGACCAGGTACACACCGGGGCAATTCATCCCCCCAAGGAATGCCGCTTTACAGATATCATTTCCATTGGTATTGGTGGTTCAGCCTTGGGTCCCCAATTTGTCGCCCAAGCCCTATCTCCCGACCTACCACCCCTACAAATTCACTTTATAGACAATTCCGACCCCACCGGAATTGATCGGGTTCTTGCCCAACTTGGCGATAAACTAGCCACCACTTTGGTATTAGTCATTTCCAAATCTGGAGGCACACCCGAACCTCGCAACGGCATGATTGAGGTTAAACAAGCCTACACAGCCCAAAAATTAGACTTTGCTAAATATGCAGTCGCTATTACCGGACAAGATAGCAACCTGGATCAAGTCGCCAAAGCTGAAAATTGGTTAGCCCGGTTTTCCATGTACGATTGGGTAGGTGGACGTACCTCAGAAATGTCCGCTGTAGGGCTAGTACCTGCGGCATTACAGGGCATTGATATCCGTGCCATGCTGGATGGTGCAAAAGAAATGGATGATGCCACCCGCGTCCCCAATCTCAAAAACAACCCAGCCGCTTTATTAGCCCTTGCTTGGTATTTCTCAGGAAATGGCAAAGGTGAAAAAGATATGGTAGTCCTCCCTTACAAAGACAGCCTGTTGCTATTTAGTCGCTATTTGCAACAACTGATCATGGAATCTTTGGGTAAAGAAAAAGATTTAGATGGGAACACTGTATTTCAAGGGATTGCAGTTTATGGTAACAAAGGTTCTACCGACCAACACGCCTATGTGCAACAGTTGCGCGAAGGTGTCCCCAATTTCTTTGCTACCTTAATTGAAGTTTTAGAAGATCGTCAAGGAAAATCCACAGAAGTTGATCCTGGAGTCACTTCCGGTGATTATCTTTGTGGTTTCTTGTTAGGAACTCGTCAAGCATTGTATGAGAATCACCGCGATTCGATTACAGTCAGCATTCCTCAAGTTAATGCTCGCACAGTTGGCGCATTAATTGCATTGTATGAACGGGCTGTAGGTTTATATGCCAGTTTAGTAAATGTCAATGCTTATCATCAACCAGGTGTGGAAGCTGGTAAAAAAGCTGCCGCTGTGATTCTCGATTTACAAAAACGAGTTTTAGAAGTGTTGCAAACCCAGAAAAAAGCACTTTCTATTTCTGAACTTGCAGATATGTCCGGCGCTACTGAGGAAGTGGAAGCAATTTACAAAATTCTCCGTCATTTACACACCAATAATCGGGGTGTGGTGTTAACTGGTGATTTAGCTAAACCTGGAAGTTTAACTGTTTCTCTCGGTTAAAAATTTAGATCCCCTTAATTTAGATCCCCGACTTCTTAAAGAAGTCGGGGATCTTGTTTTGTGGCTATAAATTATCAAAAATATTAAAAGTATCATTAGATAGAGATAAAAAAATAACATATTAGGTAAATATGATAGATACGCTAATAACTTATTTAAGCAAGAAAAAAGAATTTTTAATAAATTCAGTAAATTCAGGAGATTAAATTATGTCCAATATTGTAAAAATATCCAAAGAAGATATTATTTATCACCTCAAAATATCTTGTCAAATCCCTAGTTTGTTAGAAGCGATCGCTACCAGAACCATTATTACACAAACTGCTAAAAAAGAAAATATTACCATCGAAATAGCAGAATTACAACAATCCGCAGACAGTTTACGATTAGTTAATAATCTACTTAAAGCAGAGGACACATGGCAATGGTTACAAAAACATTATCTTTCCTTAGATAACTTTGAAGAAGTAGCAAATCTCAATCTCCTATCAGCAAAATTAGCCCATCATTTATTCGCTGAAAAAGTTGAACCATTCTTTTATGCTCACCAACTTGATTACAGCGGAGCAGTTACCTATGAAGTCATATTAGATGATGAAGATCTAGCTTTAGAAATATTTTATGCTCTTCAAGAAGGAGAAATTAGTTTTCAAGAAGTAGCTCGTCAATATATCGAAAATCCCGAAATTCGTCGCGCTGGAGGATATCAAGGTATCCGCAAACGTAGTGATTTTCGACCAGAAATTGCTGCCACAGTTTTTGCAGCTAATCCCCCAGAAATTATTAAACCAGTCATTACACCTAAAGGAGTCCATATCATTATAGTTGAAGAAATTATTGCCCCCGAATTGAATGAACAAATGCGCGTAGCAATTCTCGGAGATTTATTTACCAATTGGTTAAAAGAGCAAATTAATAAATTAGAAATTGTTGCCACATTAGGAGATGAAATAAATTCTCCTCCTTCTCCCATAGAAATGTTTAGTGAAGCTAGTTAAAACAGGAGATAATTATGCTATTCATTGATATGGAGTTTATTTTTAGTTGTCAAGACGTTTTATGCAACGTCTCTACAGAATTTATTTGAGTCTTATTGATCGGATGTAATCGGTTTACCATTTAAAGTCATTGTAGGAAGGCGATCACAAAGACTAAGATTAGCTTGCCAGCGAGAAGGGAAATCTGGATCAATGAAGGTAATTTCAAATCTGCCCCAATAATAAGTAGGTTTACCATTAGCACCTTCTCTATAGGTATCGCAACGTACCGATGAACGATCACGATCTTGTGCCCAATAGCCGCTGTATGAACCCCGGTTGGTGGTGACTCCTGCTAAACCATCAATAAATATAAGTCTATTGCGGCCATAACTCCAGATAGCAGTTTTGTTACGATCTGTTTGATAGATCACATTATATTCCTTCGTTTTCCACATCTCATCTGCTAGAACTTTTTGGGGAGCGGCAAAACAAGCCAATAGGGCTAAAGTTAGAAAAACATGGTTATTTTTCATAAGTAAGTTGGCGTTAAACAATCAACATATGTAACGAAATGTAAATTCGACAAATACCTTATAGATAGGTTATTTAAGGGTTTTTACGAAAAAAATGTATATTGATTTTATCGTGCCGACTTACTTACAGTAAAGTTAACCTTGATAAATTTACAATCTGCGTTAGTTGCACAAATCGATTTTATCATGATCTTAGACATCGGAGATTACCAAACTCGAAGATCTTAATTAACAGTAGCCAAAAAGCTAATAATTACTGTCTAAAAAATACTTGAGATCCCCGAATTCTTAGAGAATTCGGGGATATTGATATTATCAATCTAAAGTCGTATAAATATCATCTGAATAGCCATTAAGATAAGGATATCGTAATTTGATTTTGTGTAAAGTAAATTGTTCCAAAATAGCTGTCATTCGACTTTCAGGATGATTATTACCCGCTTGCCAAGCAGCAATTAAACCATTAGCAATCATTTGACAACGATTAGTCCCAAAACTTTCTTTTTCTGCCAACTTATTGGTTGGTTCTTCAGCACAACCTAATCCTGGTGCTAGTTGCTTAGTAAACAACGGTACTTGTGGAAAAAAACTATCTTGATTTTCTGAATATACCTGTTGTAACATAGGATAAATTGTTTTATATTGATGTTTATTAAAGTAAAGAACTGCCGAATCATAACGTCTATATTCATCAGGATTATATAGAGCTTTAAATGAGAAAGAAACTTGCATATTATTGAGTTCTGTAGTCACATTCTCCATCACTGATACCGCCCCATCAGGTGATACATTAAAGTAGATTCTAACAATATCTTGATTATCTTGAGTGCCTAGATTAGATACTGCCATATAAAATCCATTCTGGACTAGATTTTTAGGCATTTTAATTGCCACCAAATCACCAACATTAGCTGATTTATCAATTTCTGATAAATATAAATCCCGCTCAATATGCAAAGTTAACCCATTTTTTTGGACTGCTAAACAACCATCTTCTTCTTCATTAACTACTAACCAATTTTTACTCCAATAACCTCCACCTGTATTACTCGTATGGAGTCTTTCATAAAACGCCAAATCCATGCCAAATAAGCTATTATTACTGAGGTTATTTATTTGATTGTCATCACCAAGAGAATCATGCCAAGAACCATTGTAATAAGCACTATAGAGAAAATTACGTAAGTGAATACGCAAATGCTTCTCTTGAATATCTAAGGATAGATTTTTAAACCGAGCGATTACTGATTCTGGCAATTCTAATAATTTGTAATCTGGATGCTTAATAGAATAAAATGATTTAATTTCCAGATGATCAACAATATTTTGCAGTGCTATTTGTAATTCTTTTGGAAGTTGAAAAAGTTGACTATAGACAGAATCTAATACTTGCATATAAGCCTTCCTTTTCTAAACAAGAGATAAATTTTTAGAAGTTATTGTTGAAAATTCCATCCCCAAAATTGTGGAAATAGATGCTTGGGGACGACATAATAAACTTTTAGCAACTTGGAGCATACAAATACCTGAATTATCAAAGGTTTTTTCATGTTGAAGTCTAGCTTGAATAGCTCTAATTAAAGCTAAACCGCTAAACTGCATCACTAATTGTAAGAAATCTGGACGCAATTCTAAAATTTCTGGAAAAGTAGTTAAATAAGCAGTAACTAATGTTGATAAAGAAGGTTGAATCATTGATAAGGGAATCGCAGCTAAACGCAAACATTCCTCAATTGGTATGGTTTTACTAGAGACTATGCTATATAACCAAACTTGCAGATAACTAGCAATTATTGTGCCTAAATCATTAGCAGGATCTCCCCAATTACCTTTTTCCCAATCAATTAGTCGGATGATATTTTTATTTTCAGGTAATTTATCTTCTATTTCTATTTCCCAGTTCAAAGATACAAGAATATTATTAAGTTTGAGATCATTATGGGTGAGACAAGCAGGAGTAAAAGCCTGATTTAATTGTGTAATTGCTTTTCCTAAATTATCGTAACGTTGATAGAGAGTAAAAAACTTTAAACCATCAGCCGGAAGTTGACCAAATATTTCTGGTGTAATTCTATCTAATCCTTTGTTAATATTTTGAGATTTTAAAGAATTTTCAAAGAACTTTTGATAGTTATTATTGTCTATTGTCATGCGATGAATAGCTGCAATAGTTGTGCCAACTACCTGAGCAATTTCCTCGGGAAATTCCTGATCTTTGGCGTAAAATTCAGCTAAGTCTTGATATTGATTTAGATAGTTAAAAACAATGATAGAGTTTTCTAAATCAAAATGAATTGCTTCTGACAAAGATGCTCGTAAATGAGTTATTTCTGGGAATTTTTGCCAAAAATCATGAACTCTCCACTCATCTATAAATTCACCTAAAGTTTTACCATTTTGATCATAACGCTCTTGTTTTACTAATAGTTGACGACCATCTGATAAAGTGATTAATAGGTTAAAGTTTTTAGCAGATTTTAATTCGATTTTACTTAGGGACTCCTCTTGTGGCTGACAAATTTTGTTTTCAACAAGGTAATTGAAAACATTTGCAAAACTTATTAAGAATGGCATGATTTCAAATGATAATAATATATGTGTGTGAAATTGCTATTGCTCAGTTAATTTCAGTTTTAGTAAAATCATTAACTTGATAGGTTGGAAATTATTTATTTTCTAAATGTCTTCGTTAATAGTGAAATGGCATCTATAGCATAAATTACTAAGACAAATTCTAGAGCCTTAACGCCATAATTAAGTATTTGACTAGCATTATTATATTCACCTCCAAATACAGATACTGCGTCTAAATTACTTAAATTAATAATAAACTTTTTTTCATCAGTATTCTCTAGATTAGAAATCCTAATGTTTGCCATTTCTTACCTCTAGAAAGATTCGATTTTTGTGGATGCAATTTTATTAACTATCCAGGATTATTAGTAATCAATCTCATGTAAGTAACATAGATTAGTTTTTACTTTTACTCCTGGATAGTTATATCGGCTTTGTAGTTGACTACAAAGCCAAGTAATTAGTGTCCGTAGTGAGAATCATTGCTGAAGGATTTAGCGATATGCTTAATACTAGCAATCGCATAGCCATCAACTAAGAATTCTAGATATTTAACACCAAAGTCACCATAAGCACTAAAACCGCTGAAATCGCTACCACCACCATTGATTGATACGGAAGCTGCATCATTCAATTCATTAAGATAGCTTTCAGAATCTGCAAATAATTCAGAACCAGTTGTATTTAGTTGAGAAAGGGTAATAGTTGCCATAATTTCCTCCAAGAAGATTTGTTTTTGTAAGTTAGAATTTGTGAGTCGGTTAAGTTGGTGTTTCCTTAACCGTTACTCCTATTTTTATTCATAAAAAATAGAAAAATCAAGGCTTTGAACCTAGTAAAAAAGACACAAATATCTGAATTCTGTCTTTTATAAAAACTGCAAACTATGGAATTAACCTCCATAAAAAATCGTGTATCTTCAGGTTAATAAATCTGAAAACACACGAAAATAAGTAAAATATTGAATTTTTTCACAGCAGATATTAAAAATCGAATTTGCTTCTTAGACTATCTGTTGTATCTTTGAGGCTGATTTTCCACCTTTCCATACTACTGTCTAGTTCTTTGAATACTGTTGAAAGATCAGTTGTATTGGTTATATTGGTTGTTGGCGGATTTCTTCTGTCTTTTCTCATCACGTAACCACCTTTAAGAGTCTTCATTTCCCAAGGTGTTAGTTGATCCAGAATCGGTTCTGCAAGCCTAATTTCTAATTCAGAAATTGTAATTCTCATTGTTGATTCACCTCCTTGAATGCTCCATTTATATGGAATCAGGCTATAAATTTATCCTGCTCTTATATTCTGGAATAGTATCTGACAAAATAAATGATTTGAAACTAATTTATTAGACAGAATCAAGGGTATTTTGTCTATGGAAACAAAAAAAGCAAAGGAAGTTTCATAAAGGTAACTTCCCTTGCCTTAGATGAATTAAAAACTATCTACCTCTATCAAAAGGTGGAAGTTTCTTTCTAGCTTTAGTAATTAACCAACAAATGCTAACCGAGGTGCAACCGCAGCAGGACGTTCTACACCTTTGAGGTAAGCAAGAACGGTATCAGCATCAGATACTTCAAAAGGATCACTACCACAGTTATCTTCAAAACCTGGTTCAATGAACATTTTTTCAATTTCGCCGTTATTAACAACCATTGCATAACGCCAAGAACGCATTCCAAAACCGATGTTAGATTTATCAACTAACATTCCCATTTTGCGGCTAAATTCTCCACTACCATCTGGTAACAAGAAAACATTTTTAGCGCCTTGTTGTTTGCCCCATTGGAACATTACAAATGCGTCATTAACTGACAAACAAATGATTTGATCAACACCTTGCGCTTTAAATTCCTCAAACAGTTCTTCATAGCGAGGCAAATGAGTAGAAGAACAGGTAGGAGTGAAAGCACCAGGAAGCGCAAATAATACTACTTTCTTACCGGCAAAAATTTCTTGTGTGGTGACATCTTTCCAAGTGTAAGGATTTGGTCCACCGATAGATTCATCCCGCACACGAGTCTTGAATACTACATTTGGAACGTGAGTAATAGCAGTCATAAATACCTCTTTTTTAGATGGAAGATTTTAACTCGTGTTGCTGCTTTTGCTTAGGGCATCAGTAGCTTATCTCATAAATCAGAATAATTCTGATTTAGGAATTAGTCAATAGTTATAAATACTTATTTTATAATGTATTTATTAAAAAATATTAGTTCTCAAAAAATGAACGTTATAATGAGAGATTATATTTTTATATAGCTAAGTAAATCCTATGCAGCAAAAAGCTAATGATATTGTCAAAACCTTGAAAACTAGAGGGTTGCGAGTCACACCCCAGAGATTTGGCGTTTATGCCAACCTATTAGCCAGACGAGATCACCCGACGGTTGATCAAATCATGAGAGACTTGAATCATGAAGCACCCACTTCTTCTCAGGCAACCGTATATGCGGCACTTCAGGCACTGCGAGAGGTGGGTTTGGTGCGAGAAGTGCTATTAGAGGAGGGTGTCTCCCGTTATGATGCTAACGTTGCCCCCCATCATCATTTTCGCTGTAAATGCTGTGGTGCAATTGAAGATATCAACTGGAATACTTTCCCCGATATTGATGTCAGTCAATTGCGACAGGGGTTAAAAGTGGAACGGTATGAAGTGACAGTTGAGGGAGTGTGCGATGTTTGCAGCACCCATGTTTGATATAATAGTTAACTAAAATTGCATAGGAGTAGACAATGTACGACAGCGATAAACGTAAATTATTATCAGCATTGTGTCATGGAGCAATTTTTTTTAGTACCACAATTGTCTCCGTTGGCTTACCCATAGCCATACTATTTGTATCAGATGATCCTGTTGTCAAAGAGAATGCCAAAGAATCTATCAATTTCCATTTTAACGTTTGGTTATATGGAGCAATTCTGGGAGCATTGTTTTTTCTGTTTGGTTGGTTGATTTTACCATTATTCATCTTGTTTCCACTCGCAGGTTTAGGTTATATCCTCCACTGGGGATTGACAATTTGGGCGCTAATTGGCGTTTTTAGTGATCCTAATCAACCTTGCCGTTATCCGTTTATTTTTCGAGTTTTTTAGATCAAATCAGGGAAAATATGGTAATTTAATTAATCATAGACTTTTGATTAAACAACTTACCAAAATTAACTCCATGATTTTTTAAGATTGTTTTTTGCAAATTTGTTATAAGCAAATGTCTATCAAGTTGTAAAATATAAAATTGCCCCACAGCTTCATCAACAGTAGGGCAAAAGACAGTTACGCACTGCTTGTAGTTTGTCTGAATAGAGCAAGTTAAAAACTTGCTTTTGTGACGCTTTATTCTATGTCCATTGTATTATTTTGTCTGCACAAAATTTATGTTTCCTATACATCGCCCTCGTCGTCTGCGTAGCCATACCCAATTGCGTCGGATGGTACGTGAAACCGTTTTAACTACTAACGATTTGATTTATCCATTGTTTGCAGTACCAGGAGCAGGTATTGCCAAGGAAGTCAAATCTATGCCCGGTGTTTATCAACTTTCAGTAGATAAGATTGTTGAAGAAGCTAAGGAAGTTTATGATTTAGGAATTCCGGCAATTATCTTATTTGGAATTCCGGCAGATAAAGACATAGATGCTACCGGGGCGTGGCATGATTGTGGTATTGTTCAAAAAGCAGCAACCGCAGTTAAAAATGCTGTTCCTGATTTAATTGTTATGGCAGATACTTGTTTATGTGAGTATACAAGTCATGGTCATTGTGGTTATTTACAAGTTGGTGATTTAACTGGACGGGTTTTAAATGATCCAACTTTGGAATTATTAAAGAAAACCGCAGTTTCTCAAGCTCAAGCTGGTGCAGATATTATCGCACCTTCGGGGATGATGGATGGTTTTGTGCAAGCTATTCGCGCAGGTTTGGATGAGGCGGGATTTGAAGATATTCCCATTATGTCCTATGCTGCTAAATATGCTTCGGCTTATTATGGGCCATTTAGAGATGCGGCGGACTCAACACCACAATTCGGGGATAGACGCACTTACCAAATGGACCCCGGTAACGCTAGGGAAGCGCTAAAAGAAATTGAGTTGGATATTGCTGAAGGTGCTGATATGCTCATGGTCAAACCAGCTTTGGCATATATGGATATTATTTGGCGCGTCAAGGAAGCTACTAATTTACCTGTGGCGGCTTACAATGTCTCTGGTGAGTATGCGATGGTGAAGGCTGCGGCTTTAAATGGTTGGATTGATGAGCAGCGCGTTGTTATGGAAACCTTGACTGGTTTTAAACGGGCTGGTGCTGATTTAATTTTGACTTACCACGCTAAGGATGCGGCTCGGTGGTTGTAATAAGATAATGTCTCACACTGGCGCAAAGAGTGTTTTTGTGTTTGGGCGTGAGGTTTTTTGGTATATTTTACAATACCTTGTCCATTTTTTGTAGGTCGGGTTAAGCGACAGCGCAACCCGACGCATTTGTTGGACAGGAAGCCCACACTGTACCGTCAGGTCAGTTTAGGTAGTTCACCCTTTAATAAATCACCTGGCAGAAAAGCCCCATTTTCCGTAATAATGGCGGTAATTAAATCCGCAGGTGTGACATCAAAAGCCGGGTTATAAAATTCCACTCCTGGAGGTGTGAGAACAGTTTCACCTATTTGATATATTTCTGCTGGGTGACGTTCTTCAATGGGAATTTGACTACCATCAATTAATTCAAAATCTACTGTAGATAAAGGTGCAGCGACAAAGAAAGGAATATTATGAGCTTTGGCGACAATAGCTAAACTATAAGTTCCGATTTTATTGGCAGTGTCACCATTAGCAGCAATTCTATCAGCACCCACAACTACAGCATCAATTAAACCTTGTTTCATGCAGTGGGCAGCCATATTATCGGTAATTACTGTCACTGGAATGCCTTCTTGGACACATTCCCACGCGGTGAGTTTTGCACCTTGTAACCGGGGACGGGTTTCGTCAGCAAATACCCTGGCTAAACGTCCTTCTTTCCACGCAGAACGGACTACACCTAATGCTGTCCCATAACCGGCAGTGGCTAATGCCCCAGCGTTGCAATGAGTGAGTATAATTAGTTGGTCTGGGGTTTGCGGTAATGCTGCCAAACCATGATCACCTATAGCTTGACAGGTTTGTATATCTTCGGCATTGATCTTTTGGGCAGTTTCTAAAAGAGTTTGTTGAATTTCGGCGACTGTTCCCACGGTTTCATAAGCCGTTTTCATCATTCTGCCAATGGCCCAAAACAAATTTACCGCAGTGGGACGGGTAGAACGCAACAAATTAGCGACTGTTTCCAATTTAGTCAAAAACTCTTGGATATCGCTTGTTTCAATTTCCCTTGCACCTAAATACATTCCATAGGCCGCAGCCACTCCTATCGCCGGCGCACCTCTCACAATCATGGTTGTAATGGCTTGTGCCATATCTTCACTGCGGTGAATCTCCACCACTGTATATTCATTAGGTAAGCGAGTTTGATCAATGAGTGATACTGAATTATTGCGCCAAATAACGGGATAAACCATATTGTTAGTTGTCAGTTGTTAGTAGGGGCGAAGCATTTGGAAGATAAATTATCGGTCATTGCCAAAAATAGTTCTCCAAATGCTTCGCCCGTACAGTTGTCAGTTGTTAGTAGGGGCGAAGCATTTGCAAGATAAATTATCGGTCATTGCAAAAATAGTTCTCCAAATGCTTCGCCCGTACAGTTGTTAGTTGTTAGTTGGTTAGCAATGGATAATAGGAAAAAATCTTACCAATTACCAATTACCAATTACCAATTACCAATTACCTAATTAAGCAGTTTGTCCGTCTTTTTTCAATACTAACCGGGCTAGTCCATAACAAAGTACAGCATTAACAAGAAGGAAAATTCGAGCTAGGTTACTATTTCCTAAACCCCAAATGGCAGGATCATAAACAGCACTAACGGTGAGAAAAGCTGTTATTCCTAAAGTTGCACCAATAGCAAACCATTTCCAACTAGGATGTCCTAAAAATAAGGCTATTAAAACAAAAGGAATTAAAACACTGGCAAAAAGAGGATTTAATGCGTCTGTTCCCTGTAAAGTGTTACCTAGTTCGGGAATGGAACTACCTAAAACCCGGAAAGGCCATTGAGGAAGATCAAAGATATAAAATCCTTTGAGGAAGAATAAGCCAGAACTGCCGAAAGTTAAGCCGCTGAATAAAGACCAACTCCAAGTGAAGGGGAAGTAAACCCGTAAGAACCAAGCTAGAAGATAAGAACCTATTACCATGAATATTTTAGGCACTAAAGCGATCGCTCCGCCATCTATCCAAAAGCCGGGATTAAGATAACCCTGTTCTCGCAACCACCGGAAAAAGTCAGGAACACTAATTATACCGTCGCTGGCCAATTTAACTGCGGCTTCAGCGTTGAGTTGTCCAGCCCCATAATAGTTCAAACCGTCGTCTTGAATGACTCTGGCTGACTGTTGGAGAACTTGCAAAATTTCATCGGGTTCTTTGATTCCCAAGGCTTTGATTAATGCCGCTACACCCGCAACGTGGGGAGAAGCCATACTTGTGCCTTGAAGTCCGAGAAATACGCCTTCACCTTGTTCATTAATAGTTTCTTGGAGAATTGTCCCAGTTTCACTCCCTCCAGGGGCAGAAATATCCACACCCGCACCATAGTTAGAATAGGATGCTCTTTCACCGTCAGATCCAAAAGCGGAAACGCCAATAACATGATCATAACGGGCAGGATAGCTTACGCCGTTGGTGTTTTCATTACCTGCGGCAGCAATGATAGTTGCACCTTTGTTATGGGCATATTTAACCGCATCTTCCATGAGTTGGCTTTCTCCAGCACCACCTAAGCTCATGTTAATGATGTCTGCGCCGTTATCAGCCGCAAATTTGATGGCTTCGGCAATGTCGGCTACTGTTCCTGCACCGTCAGCATTTAATACCTTTAAGGGCATGAGGCTGGCTTCATAGGCAACTCCAGCGACACCATAGGCGTTATTGGTGGCTTGGGCAACTGTACCGGCGACATGAGTACCATGGCCGTTGTCGTCTTTGGCTGCCTCTGTGTCGTTGACGAAATCATAGCCTTTGACAAATTTGGTTTCATATAAATCGCGGACTTTGGTAATGCCAGTATCAATTACGGCAACAGTGATACCACTACCTTTACTCCGAGTCCATGCCGCTTCTACGCCGATTTTGTGTAAGTTCCACTGTTTGCTATAATACTGGTCATTTGGACCAATTAAAGACGAACTTGGTTCTTCATTTTGCTGCGGTGCTAACAGTTCTCCTAACCAAGTGGCTTGTCCTTGGGGGACGATTTTGTAAATGTAATTTGGCTCGATAAATTCTGTAACTTTGGCAAAGGAAGATTTTCTTAAATCGTTGAGTCTTTGGCGATCGCCTTTGATAACATATACATGGTCCACCGCTGAATATTTATTATCCAGTTGCGGGGTAACATGATATTGTTGAGCGATCGCTTGTAGATCCTTCTCAATCACATTTTCTGCCACATCTTCCCGAAAATCTAGCAAAATTGTCTCAAACTCACCTTTAGCTGCCAGTCCCTGAAAATTCAGAAACCCAAACACAGCAGCAGTCAGTCCAATGACAAACAAGCACAATAATAGCAGTTTTTTCATTTTTTTCTCTTATATCCCCGTCCTCAAAGAAAGACAGAACGGAGAGGGAATTTTCTTACTACCATAACTCATACAAGTAGGTTGGCGTTGAAAATTGTCGTCATAGCACTAGGCTTGAGGCAATACTTCGACTTCGCTCAGTAACCAGAGGCAAGAGTAAAGAAGTTTTCAGCGATTTTACATCTCTTTACACAGTTTGGTTTTATTGTGTTCACCTACTTAGTAGGTACATTCAATTAATTCTGGGGTATGGTGGCGTGAGTCGAGGGAAATCCGATGATAAATTACTTAATATACTAATATTATATAATACATTAATTTTTGTATCTTTGCTTATGACCTATATTTATATTGGATATTGTAAAATGGTATTTGGGAGATTTTAGAGCAAATTATATTTGCTTAACTGTTTTCTAATTAAATTAACGACGCTCCTCTCAAAGAGGCATTACGAATTATTATGGAACGTGGTCTTTTATGGTTGCCTCTGTTAGTAGCATTTTTCTGGTTAGCGTGGCAAGGTTCACAGGAATTTAAGAAACTTCAAGCTTATCAAATTTGGGCAGAACAATTTGAACGGGCTAAATATGATATTTATGCAGTGTTAGCTCAAAAAGGTGATGATATCACTTGGGGAAAACCCACAACTAAAGGACCAATTGAATTAGAAACTTTTTCTTTGTTGGATGTTCAAGAAATTCGTTTTTTAGTAAATGGTAATGCCGTAGATATAGAAAATCCCCCCCCCAAAGGTCGAAAAATTGAATTAGAGTTTTTATTAACTACTCCTAAATCAATTTGTGTTCCATTTACAGAAGTTCCCCTCGCAGCAGAATGGGGTAAGTTTTTACAGAGGACATTAAAGAATTTGCAGATGCAAACACCGTAAAAAATTATGAGGGTATATAGCCCCTTTCAGTTATCAGCACATAATTATGAGATCCAGAATTGAAAATAACATTTTATTTATTCACCATGAAGACGTACCAGAATTTAAAAAAGGCGGTTCTGTAGTTAGAAATTCCTACTTTTGGGCTTTACGTTCCATTGCTGGACGTGCTAGACGTTATCATGATTGGGAATACGAATCAGAAGTTTGGTTAGCACTAGAACGAATGCTTTTATCATTTACTGAATCTGGGTATTTAGGTTATAAAGAAACAATGTTAGAGTTTCCCTTATCACAAGGTGAAATTCCTACTGTGTTACGGAATGCAGCCACTTGGGAATAAATTACCATTTCCTCTTATTTGCTATTCCTACTTGCTCAGAGAAGTAAATTAGGATAGATGTAAGAATATTCAGCTAATTAGTGTAATTACGGACAGGAGAGTCACTAATGAGAGAACCCAGTAAAAATTTCAAACCTTTATTTACTCAAGAAACTCCCATAGAAGTAGAACAAATGGGGCTAACCTGGTTAGTAGCAGCGGCTATAGTCACAGCAATTATGTGGCAGATACCCATAGGTAATTACATTTTATACCCATTTTCGTATCGGCTCAATAAATAGGGGTAACAGAGGAAAATAAGTGCAACGAGGTACACACAGTGTCATCAGCAATTCTCATTTTGAAAAAAATAAAGTATTAACCCCGATTTTGGAATTCAAAATATAGTACAAAATAACTATTTGTTAGCGATTGCCTCTGGCTAAAAAAACAGTCGGGTTGAAAAATAAGTATAAATACTCAATAAACTAGAGAGATTGCTTGACAACGAATGGGGAAAATTCAGTTCGTCGTTCAGGTTTTAGAATAGAGAATTCAAGGGAAATAAAAATTTATAATTGTTGTCAGATGACTGTCCGTTCGCTCATTTTAGAAATCAAAGAAGGAATATTTCTATTTGTTTGAGCCATTCTACTATCACTGGTATGTCGTCTAAGTAAGTCGGCACGATAAAATCAATATACATTTTTTTCGTAAAAACCCTTAAATAACCTATCTATAAGGTATTTGTCGAATTTACATTTCGTTACATATGTTGATTGTTTAACGCCAACTTACTTATTCGCTCTGAACTTATTTCCACTGTTTTATTCTCCTTCCCCTCAACTCCCCTGATAATACCCTACTCCTCTCCCGCTTCAATCCTTCCTTCGCTCTGTGGAGAACAAAATCTCTGTCTTCCTTTTTCTTCAAGACTTTAATTCCTGTTGTCTATTCAAAATCAGCGAACGGACAGTTCTCAGATTCAAACACCAACTTAGAGGTACGTGCTGGTTTAGTATTAATCGAATACTTCTCTGTAACTCCTTTGTCAAACTGGAGGGTGATCGATAACTCCTTCTTCCGTTGATTTTCGGCTGCTTCATTCAAAGATGTAACTAGTACTATTTCGCTCATTTTACGTACCCTTCAAATAATTGATATTACCAAATCAAGACCTACGCAACTGGCACATTAGTAGGGTGTGCCAGATATCAACAATCTGTTTATTTGCAGGATTTATACAGTCTGACGCACCCTACAATACAACAGATTCTTAGTGTGACACTTACGTAAGTGCTATTAAAAATGAAGAGTATCATATTTGATTATTTAGTTAAATACTACAAACACTTATTTGACATAAAAAGTTACAAGCGCAAATATTGAGTTTTCTTATACTAGTAATTTGCGTGTATTGGATAGTGCTATAGCTTAATATAAGCAATTTACAGAAAAGATCGGTTTCGCAAGGTATACAGGACTTACGCAACTAGCACATTGGTAAAGTGCATCACAACGCAAAAATTTATCAAAGAAACGGATTGTTGATATCTGATGCACCCTACAATAGATTTTTGGTGTGACACTTGCGTAAGTCATAGTACAGAAACAACCCACCCGCGCACTGGGGGGTGTACTTCATTTAATTGAAATATGCTGTATAATTTTCACCAATCACTAATGCTATTTTCATCCCAAACTTGCAATTTCAATTCTTGCAAATAATTTAACCCATTTTGAATTTGTGTTTCTGTTCCTTGTAAATCTAAGTCAAACCAACCTTGCCTCTTGCCTCTTGCCTCAAGCCTAGTGCTATGACGACAATTTTCAACGCCAACCTACTTATCAGAGCATGATCAACTAGATTCTCTAATGTGACATTTTTCTGATACAATCAAAAATCCGACTCCTTTAACATAGATTGACGTATGAGCAAGGGTACACTATTTGACAAAGTTTGGGACTTACACACCGTTGGTACAATGCCATCAGGATTAACGCAACTATTTATTGGACTACATCTTATTCATGAAGTTACAAGTCCCCAAGCCTTTGCGATGCTCAAAGAAAGGGATTTAAAAGTATTATTTCCAGAACAGACTATAGCCACAGTTGATCATATTGTTCCCACAGAAAACCAAGCCCGTCCCTTTGTGGATAGCATGGCCGAAGAAATGATTCAGGCATTAGAAAAGAATTGTCAAGAAAATGATATAACTTTTTACAATATTGGTTCAGGGAATCAAGGTATAGTTCACGTCATTGCCCCGGAATTGGGACTGACCCAACCGGGAATGACCATCGCTTGTGGAGATAGCCACACATCAAGTCATGGTGCATTTGGAGCGATCGCCTTTGGTATCGGTACAAGCCAAGTTAGAGACGTTCTCGCCTCCCAAACCCTATCATTATCAAAATTAAAAGTCCGCAAAATCGCCGTTAACGGCAGATTAAAACCCGGAGTTTACGCCAAAGACGTAATATTGCATATTATCCGAATCCTGGGCGTAAAAGGTGGTGTAGGCTACGCTTACGAATTTGCCGGCACTACTTTTGAGCAGATGAACATGGAAGAACGGATGACAGTTTGTAACATGGCCATAGAAGGTGGTGCAAGATGCGGATACGTCAACCCCGACAAAATTACTTACGATTATCTAAAAAATAGAGACTTTGCCCCCAAAGGTGCAGACTGGGAAAAAGCTGTTTCTTGGTGGGAATCTCTCAGTAGTCATGCTGATGCCGAATATGATGATGTCGTAGTATTTAATGCCGAAGACATTCCCCCCACAGTCACATGGGGAATTACACCAGGTCAAGGAATTGGCGTAGATGAAAAAGTCCCCACAGCCGCAGAACTCCCAGAAGAAGACCGCTTTATCGCCGAAGAAGCATATCGCTACATGGATTTATATCCAGGTCAACCCATTCAAGGAACAAAAATTGATATCTGCTTCATTGGCAGCTGCACCAACGGACGCATAAGCGACCTCAGAGAAGCCGCCAAAATCGCCCAAGGTCGCCAAGTTGCCAAAGGTGTAAAAGCCTTTGTAGTTCCCGGTTCAGAACGAGTCAAAAAAGAAGCGGAAGCCCAAGGACTAGATAAAATCTTTGTTCAAGCTGGCTTTGAATGGAGAGAACCAGGTTGTTCCATGTGTTTAGCCATGAACCCCGACAAACTCCAAGGCAGACAAATCAGCGCCTCCTCCTCCAACCGCAACTTTAAAGGCAGACAAGGATCATCATCCGGTCGCACGTTGTTAATGAGTCCCGCAATGGTAGCCACAGCAGCCATAAAAGGCGAAATTGGCGACGTGCGCGAGTTGTTATAAAAATCTTGTGGGGTGGGCATACTTCGACAAGCTCAGTACAAGTCTTGCCCGCCCAATACAGGCTAGAAGCCTGTACTACAAAAACCCCTTCTTTTCTTCTTCCTTCGTGTCCTTAGTGCCTTCGTGGTTCATTAATATTATGGTAAGTGAAGTCAAACAAATATCCGGTAACGCCGTTCCCCTCATTGGTAACGACATAGACACCGACCGAATTATCCCCGCCCGCTACTTAAAAGCCATCACCTTTGACGACTTAGGAGCAGGCGTATTTGTGGACGATAGAAAAGCCTTAAATGGTGAACACCCATTTGATCAAATCCATTACCAAGGCGCGAAAATCCTCATAGCTAACCGCAACTTTGGCTGTGGTTCATCACGAGAACACGCGCCCCAAGCCCTGGCTAAATGGGGAATTAAAGCCCTGATTGGTGAAAGCTTCGCGGAAATCTTTTTTGGTAACTGCGTGGCAATGGGAATACCATGCGTAACTGCTGAATGCGAAGTAGTTAAACAGTTGCAAGAATTAGTTATCGCTAATCCTCAAGAAGTCCTTACCATAGATTTGGAAAAATTGCAAGTACAAATTGGTGATTTTACTGCCTCAGTTGTCATAAGTGAAGGGACAAGAAGCGCTTTTATTGCGGGAACTTGGGACGCTTGCGGACAGTTGGTAGCAAATGCCCAACAGGTAAAAGCAACAGCAGCAAAATTACCTTACATTGCTTGGGGTCATTTAGCAGCTAGTTAGTCGGTGATCTTTTTGCCTCTGTGGTAGTATTTTATCGAACCACAGAGGCACAGAGAACACAGAGAAAAGATCATATTGAATTAATTATTAGATGAATGCAATTAATTATTGGTTAATGAAGTCAGAACCAGCAGTTTATAGTATTACTGACTTAGAACAACAACGAGAAACAATTTGGGACGGTGTGCGTAATTATCAAGCCCGGAATTTTCTCAGACAAATGCACATAGGAGATTTAGCATTTTTCTATCATTCTAATGCTGAACCTCCGGGGATTTTTGGCTTAATGCGAGTTGTGAAAACAGGTATTGCTGACCCGACACAATTTGATATAAATAGTAAATATTATGATAGCAAATCAACTCTTGAATCTCCCCGTTGGCAAACTGTGAAAGTGGAATTTGTGGAAGTTTTTAGTAATCCACTTTCACTATCAACACTCAAATTAAAGTTTAGTGATGATGAATTATTAGTAGTGAAAAAAGGTAATCGTCTATCAATCACTCCTGTCATAGAATCAGTCGGAAGTAGGATTTTAGAAATGGGAAGATATATTTAGCAATCCTAAAATAAGATATTAAAATCTCTTCCTTCTCTACCTCTGTGTTCTCTGTGCCTCTGTGGTTCGATATCAGTTCTTTGTCGGTAAAATAGTATGATATATATAGTTCCTAAAAATATTCTCTATCAAATTGTAGGGAGTGAAATTTATGACTGAACAAGATAATAATAACTCCTGGAAAAAAAAGATAACTGGGGTTTTTAATCAAGCTACCGATAAATTAACCCAACTTTTACCAATAGAACAAGTTACACAAACTGTAGGACAATGGTTTAGTGTGAGTGATACTCAAGTTGCGGAAATTCTCGAAACTATTCGGGCTGAATTACCAACTACGGAAGCTTTGCTATTAGGAAAACCCCAAGCGGGTAAAAGTTCGATTGTCAGGGGTTTAACTGGGGTATCTGCGGAAATTATCGGCCAGGGTTTTCGTCCTCATACCCAAAATACCCAACGTTACGCATATCCTGCTAATGATTTACCATTGCTGATTTTTACAGATACGGTAGGTTTAGGAGATGTCAGTCAAGATACTGAAGCTATTATTCAGGAATTAATCGGCGATTTACAACAGGAAACAAATAAAGCTAGAGTTTTGATTATCACTGTCAAAATTCATGATTTTGCAACTGATACTTTGCGGCAAATTGCTGAAAAATTACGACAGCAATATCCAGATATTCCCTGTTTATTAGTAGTAACTTGCTTACATGAAGTTTATCCGTCAGAAGTTGCCAATCATCCTGATTATCCCCCAGATTTTCTAGAATTGCAGCGGGCATTTATCGCCATTAAAGAAAATTTTTCAGGTTTATATAATAGTGCGGTTTTAATTGATTTCACTTTAGAAGAAGATGGTTATAATCCTGTATTTTACGGTTTAGAAGGACTGCGAGATAATTTAGCCCAACTCCTCCCAGAAGCAGAATCAAAGGCAATTTATCAATTATTAGATCAACAAGCTGGCGAAAAATTAGGTAATATTTATCGAAACGCTGGCAGACGTTATATTTTGCCATTTTCTATCATGGCGGCAACTTTGTCCGCTGTGCCTTTACCTTTTGCGACTATGCCCGTTTTAACTGCCTTGCAGGTGTCCATGGTGGGATTGTTGGGTAAATTATATGGACAGACTATCACACCATCTCAAGCTGGGGGTATTGTCAGTACCATTGCCGGTGGTTTTGTCGCCCAAGCGGTAGCACGGGAATTAATTAAATTTATCCCTGGTTTTGGCAGCGTTATTGCGGCATCGTGGGCAGGGGCTTATACATGGGCTTTAGGTGAAGCTGCTTGTGTGTATTTTGGCGATTTAATGGGTGGGAAAAAACCCGATCCTCAAAAAATTCAAGCAGTCATGCAAGAGGCTTTTACAGGGGCAAAAGAACGGTTTAAGGGGATGAAAAGTTAACGAGGGTTTCGCGCCCAGACGCTAAGAAGCAAAGGCGCAAAGGAAGAAATTTTTGGAAATTTGAAGTTTTAATTATCCAATAAGCGTTACTCTAGACGGTAAAGTTCAAATATTATTATGACACCGGAAGAAATAGCAGGTACGTTAACAGAGTTATTTAGTGCTGAAGTTGTAAAATCTATTGCCCCTGGTTCTTGGCAGGTAGAAACTCCTGATTTTCGGTTATTGGTGCTGCTTTCAGATGATAATTCTTGGTTGCGAGTATTGCTGCCAATTATGCCTTTACAAGAGGCCGCAGCATTTCTCACCCAGTTTCTAGAAGCTAATTTTGATGATACCCAAGAAGCACGGTATGCTGTATATGATGGGGTAGTATGGGGGGTATTTCAGCATAATAGTGGCACTTTAAGTAATGCAGATTTTGCTAATGCCATCGCTCGCCTGATTTCATTATATCAAGTCGGTGTTAATGATGTTTTTAATAATTTAGTAGAAACTCGTATGCGCGAAATTATTAAAGCAGCTAAACAACAGGGACAATCTCTCGAAGCCACTATGCAAAATTTAGACCGTTTTTATGCAGAAGGATTATTAGGAGATATTGACCAAAACCCCCAGACAAGATTACAAGTTTTAGCGGCTTGGCAACGACAATTGGAACGTCTTTGGGTGGAAATGTAAAGAAGGTAATCGGGAAATAGGGGAGATATTTACCAATTACAAATAACAACATCGTAAAAATTATTAAAGCAAACTCTAAGGAATCCGGGGAATGACACTTGCAGAAATCCAAACTCAAATCAAAAACCAAGTAGCTAAAATTGAAGAGCAACAACAAGCATTGCTAGATTCTCAAAAAGAATTATCTTTGCTTTTGGAGAAGAAAAAAATCATGGAACAAGTAGCATACAAAAAAATTAAAGCAGCCGTCCAGTTATTAAGAGAAGCCCAAGCTGATTTAGAGTTTACGAATGAAGATATTCTCGACATAACTAAATCAAAAATGATTAGCCCTGAAGGAGAAAATGACTTTGACATAGAAGAATATAACCAGAATAGTTTAATTTTAGGGTCTATAGAAATTGATCTAGAAAAATCTGAGCTTAGTATTGCAGAAGGTCAAAAAGAATTGGTCAATGCCTTAACGGAGAAACTAGATGATTTTGAATTTGCTTTATCCTGTTTACCTGTAGAAGAAAGAGATTGTGCAAGAGTAAAGCTACAATCTATCATAGGTAATTTTGTAAAGCAGTAATAAACGACCGGATCAATTCCTAAAACTGCTTAACTTCCGCAATAAATTTATTACCACCAGCAAAACATCAATTTATGGATATTGTTGAAACTCTTAAAGCCGATTATGCTAGATTTCCGGTAAATCAAACTTACAGCATTTATGCCGATGATGTTTATTTTCAAGATGCTGTTTTTAAGTTTCGGGGAATTGAACTTTATAAATGGATGATTAAATTCATTCAAACTTTTTTCTCCAATCTCAAACTAGATTTACATAATATCCAATCTCAGCAAGAAAATATTAAAACTGAATGGACTATGAGTTGGAATTCTCCTTTACCTTGGAAACCTCACATTTCTGTTTCTGGTTGGAGTGAATTACGTCTAAATGCTGACGGTTTAATCGTTTCCCATATTGATTATTGGCACTGTTCCCGTTTGGATGTCATTAAGCAGCATTTCATTTCTGTGAAAAATCAATCATAATGTAAATAAATGTAAACAAAATTCAGGCAGTAAGGAATCATTGATGCGAGTAATTTTAATGACAGGGAAAGGTGGCGTGGGTAAAACCTCCGTTGCCGCAGCCACTGGACTCCGTTGTGCAGAACTCGGCTATCGGACATTGGTTTTAAGTACGGACCCAGCCCACTCCCTTGCTGATAGCTTTGACGTTGAATTAGGCCATGATGCCCGCCTTATTCGTCCTAATTTATGGGGTGCAGAATTGGATGCACTGCGAGAATTAGAAGGTAATTGGGGGGCTGTCAAACGCTATATTACCCAAGTTTTACAAGCCAGTGGTTTAGACGGGATACAAGCGGAAGAGTTAGCAATTTTACCAGGCATGGATGAAATTTTCGGCTTGGTGAGAATGAAACGTCATTATGATGAAGGGGAATTTGACGTTTTAATTATTGATTCTGCCCCGACTGGTACAGCATTACGGCTGTTAAGTTTGCCTGAAGTTGGCGGTTGGTATATGCGTCGTTTTTATAAACCGTTCCAAAATATTTCCGTAGCCCTAAGACCATTTGTAGAACCTATTTTTAAACCCATTGCTGGTTTTTCTTTACCAAATAAAGAGGTAATGGATGCACCTTATGAGTTTTATGAGCAAATTGAAGCTTTGGAAAAAGTTTTAACTGATAATACTCAAACCTCAGTCCGTCTAGTTACCAATCCCGAAAAAATGGTAATTAAGGAATCTCTTCGCGCTCACGCTTATCTAAGTTTGTATAATGTAGCCACAGATTTAGTTATTGCTAACCGGATTATTCCTCAAGAAGTTACAGATCCATTTTTCCAACGGTGGAAGGAAAATCAAGAACAATACCGTCAAGAAATTCACGACAATTTTCTCCCTCTCCCAGTCAAAGAAGTCCCTCTCTACTCTGAAGAACTGTGTGGTTTAGCAGCTTTGGAAAGGTTGAAAGAAACTCTGTACAAAGATGAAGATCCAACTCAGATTTATTATAAAGAAACCACAATCAGAGTGGTAAAAGATAATAACCAATACAGTTTGGAACTTTATCTACCCAATATTCCTAAAAGCCAAATTCAACTGAAAAAAACGGGAGATGAATTAAACATTACTATTGGCAATCATCGCCGTAATTTGGTATTACCTCAAGCTTTGGCAGCACTGCAACCAGCAGGAGCAAAAATGGAAGATGATTATCTGAAAATTCGCTTTGCTGACAATGTAAATTCTATCTAAACTTTCAAAACTTTTAGATCCCCGACTTCTTCCTTGATTGTGTTAAGAAATTATAATTAATGCGAAGAAGTCGGTGATCTTACCCAACTATTTATTAAATAACCTGAATTCTTACGTACAAATTTATTTTTAACAATGGAATTTGCACCTCTATTTCCCCTTGTTTATCGGCTTCTCCAACCCACTTTTCCCCATTGTCTATGGTGTGGAAACTCCAACAGCAAAACTATCGCCCTCACCTTTGATGATGGACCTCATCCCCAATATAGACGATGTTCTTGATCGATTCGCCGTGACCAGCAGCCAGATAGATCGTGTTTTAGAGCTTCAGGTTGTCCTGTGCCTTCAAATGGATTACGTTGTACTTCACGAATTAGTTTGATGATTTTTAATGCTTTTTTACGGTCGCTTTCGATCCACCAAGCTAAGTCCTCAAAAGCATCTGCATCAAATTCCAAGTTTTTCACAGGCTGCTTCTAAAGAAATTCCATCTTGACGTTTTCTAGCTGTAAGTAATCTTGCTTTCATAGCTGGACTACTCAGTAGATAAGCAGTTTCTCTCTCAGCAATTATTTCTTGCCAAAGGGCAATGGGTACAACTACGGAAACTGTTTGCCCTTCTGAATCACAGATGTATTGTAATGCGTTATTCATAGCGGCCAATATAACTTACTGGATTGCTAATAATTATAACCGCAAAAGTTTTTATGAAATATTTGCGATTCCTAGGTCGCGCAACGCTTACGCCCTCTCATATCCCAAAAAGCGAACTGCTTGCAGCAGCGCAACGCTTACGCACCCCCCACATCCCCCAAAAAGCGATTCGTACGGAGCTTTTCCACATTCACAAAAATAAATCATGTTATAAATTTAACCAGCTAAATACTTCTTGAACAGTTATATCTAATTCAACCCCTGTAAGAACTGGTAAGCGATCGCTATTTTTAAGTTCCCTAACTCGGCGATCGCTGTCTACTACTAAAATACTCTCATCTTCGGGATCAAGCAACCAACCCAACTCAGTACCATACTCAGCGCAGTGTAGTAATTTGGCTAGGACTTGTTTATATCTCTGATCGGGAGAGAGAATTTCAATAGCCCAATCTGGATGGATTTCAAAACGATTGGCAATCCTTCCTGATGGCAACCGAGGGATTCGCTCCCAAAGAAATACAGCTATATCTGGAACGATCGCTAACCCACCAAAAACACAGCGTAGTTCTGGAAAAGCTTTGGCAATTTTTTGAGGTTTAGTAATTTGATTAATAGTTTCGCATAGATCGATCTGAAGTTGGCTATGTTCCCCTTGAGGCATAGGTTTCTGTGTGATTTGTCCATGAATAAATTCAGAAGCAGGTTCTGTTTCTGGCAATTGCAAAAATTCTCCGATAGTTGTGGGTTTAATTGCTGCAATAGTCATAGCTTTATGCCTTCTCAAACCTCTTTAATTTTAACAGCGATCGCACCCACACCCCAAAAAGTGATTCCTAGGTCGCGCAACGCTTACGCCCCAGGGCAAACGCACCTAAATTCTGTAATCCATGCCCAGCAAGGGTTTTAACTTTTAGTTACAAAACTTAACAATCGTCAAAACCTTTGTCCAGTAAGCATTCTAAAAATAAGATGCGCTTGCCCTGGCTATCGCATTCCCACATCCCCAAAAAGCGATCGCACTCATCAAAAAAGATGATCCTACTATCTATGACCAAGCCTTTCAACAGCAGCTTTTATAGCTTCAAGTAAAATATCCAATGGTATTTCTTGAGCAATAACCGAGCTTTCGCAATCTACAGGCAATATAAAAAGTAGATTTTGAGGATCATCTTGATTGATTAATCATTAAAAGAATGATTTTACTGCACGCAGAGGCGCAGAGGCACAGAGAGTAAGAGTTGGAAATTAGGGTTTTAGTAACAGATAAAATAATTGTCCATTACTGACTGTTACCCCAGCCCTTTCTCCTGCGGCTTCACCTGTTCCTAGAAAGTAATCTACCCTCCCAGCACCTTTAATTGCACCACCTGTATCCTGATCTAAAACGTAACGACTCACCAGCCGATTTTCGATTTTATTACTCTTATTAATATAGGGAAAAGGAGCGCGAATTAATGCTAAAGCACCGGGAGGCATGAGAGATTTATCTGTAGCAATAGAACGTTCTGGAGTTAGTGGTACACTAATAGAACCTTGGGCTGGTTTTCCGTAGGTTTCCTGGAAAAATACAAAACTTTGATCACGAGGAATATAAATATTTAAATCCTGGGGATGTTTGCGGAAATAGTCGAGGATAATGGGCATATTTAACCCTTCTAAGGGAAATTTACCATCATCAACTAATGATCTGCCTAAACTTCGATAATTATAAGCTGTATTACTTGCATAACCGATAGTTGTCTGAGTTCCATCTGTTAATTTGAGTTTGGCTGAACCTTGAATTTGAATCATATAAGGTTCAAGACGATCTTTAAACCAAAATAACTCTAATCCTTTTAATTTCCCTTTGCTACCTTGTAAACCATCTACACCTTCTAATTGTGATCTGCTAGGATGAGGTTTAGCCCAAGATTCTAAGTCAGCAGGAGAACGATAAGCTGGATAGCGAAACTCTTTTGTTGGTTGACGACTGGCTAAATATAAAGGTTCATAATAAGCGGTAAATAAAACTGTTCCTTTATTATCTCTGCCTACAGATTGATAAAAAACAAACTCTTTTTCGATAGCTGCTTGGAGTGCTTGAGGCGATTTTGTGGAAATCAATAATTGCCGAAATCTTTGCAAACTATTATAAACTCTTTCTCTGGTAATTTCTGATTTTTGATAAGCCGTAATTGCCTGTTCTGTTTGTAAATATTGAAGACTGTAATCTATAGATTGTAATAATGCTTTTTTATTAGCAATTTCGTCATTCTTCTCATCATAAATTGCCTGATCTAAACAAGAAATATCCTCTTGACAACAGGTAACTGGGACTCTGGGAATCAGTACAGGTAATTTCTTTTTTATTGGATTTACTAACGCTGGTAAATTCCATTTTCCTAACCGACATTCTGGGGGACTAAGTTCTTGATTGGGGAGTGGCTGTATGCCCACAATCAAACTGGCCATAAATACAGGTAAGCTAATAGTAATGTTAGCAAAATGCTGGTTATTCATTCATGTTATGGTAGGTAGCAACGGCAGAAGGTGAAATCCGATTTAAATAGCGGAAAATCCAATATTTAAAAATCGTATCTAAAATTACGGGAAATGTGGCAATAAATAAGAAAATAAAATCTCGATTGGCTGGTAATCCCCAATGCCGTGATATTCCTTCTAAGAGAACTTCCCAACCGTGAGGAGAGTGAAAGCCGACAAAAACATCGGTAAATAAAATGATAATAAATGCTTTAGCACTATCGCTTAAACCATAGACTACATTATCGAAGAAATCTTTTAATACAGCGATATCAGATTTGCTAACAAGTAATAAGATAGTGAAAGTAATTACCGCGAAAATATCAGCAAATACATTTTTAATGGCATTATCACTTTGTTTGCGAAATTCCTTTTTTACTTCCTCTGCTTTTTCCTTCATTTTTGTTTCTAATTCTTCAGCCCCAAGCGCAGGTGCATTACTAATTAAGGCTTCAAATTTGATTCTTTCTTCAAACCTTTGTAATGCTAATAATCCTTCTTCTTCCATTTCTCCATTTAAGAAAACTTCTACTGTTTTCTCATTGCGGAAATGTTCTACCAATGGACCAACAATTAAAGCTTTGGATAATTGATGAGTCAGAAGAGGAACGATAATGAGTAGCAGTATAAACCGAATTGAGATAATACTTCTTTGTTGGGCTTGACGAAAATTCTTAACTACATTTTGTTCAGATTCTGGATCTAATTCTACTTGTAGCCGCGTGATTGTACTTAAAATTGAACGAGGTAAAATACCTGTAGTATTAGTTTTTCCTTTCGTTATATTTTTGGGGGATTTATTTGATGTTTTAGGGATAAATTGTGGAGAATTAACTAAATCTGTGGAAGGTTCAACAGGTTGATAATTGACATTTCTATAATTTGCATCTATATCATTATTAGTGTATTTGGAAGTAACTTGATCAATGAATTCTAGTTTCTCTAAAATTGATGCTGGGCTAGAATATTCTATCCCCACTTTCATAGCAGCTTTTTGTTTAGATTCATTCGCAAACCACCGACTGGCTTTGAATTCCGTCAGCCGCATTTGGACAGTTTTTAATAACTTTTGCAAATCTCCTTGAAAATAATCCATGACGCTGGTGCTGTGCATGGTAAATTCGGAGTCTATTTTGTTACCATTGAAGTGTTTATCTTCAATTTCCTTAATTTGTATAGCCGCTTGATAAGCTGTATCTAAAGAACGTTCTGGTGTCAGTAGATACCATCTGTAAGCAGCTAGTAAAAAGGGGTATATTTTTTGGCTAAACACGGTATTTTTCATCGAGACAATTATTTGGCATTATTTACTAAATTATTAAACTTAAGTTAACGCAAAAACCATGCTTTCTGATTCCCTTTGGATTTTTGGTACTAGTCGTAGTGGTAAAACTACTCGCTTGGTAAACCAGTTTAGTGCTTGGTTGCAAATTGATAGTCAAGTACCTGATTTATTTTATAATAAAAATATTCACAATTCCCAACCTCAACCTATAGATTCAAAGGTGAATTTACACCAAAAAGAACTAAGTATTTTATTGTTAGCTGCTAATGATGATAACCGCAGGGAATTAGCTGATAGAGTTACCACTTTAACATTAGGAAAATATCCTATTCGCGTTAAAACAGCTTTGGGTTTTTTCCAAGATGAGGTAATTTTATTTTGGCCGTTACTAATTGATTTGTTGTCAATTAAAGCTCAATTTCCCGTCAGATTACGCCCAGAAACGGAACAAGAATTGGCGACAAAACTCTGGAGTTGTCAGCTAGATTCAGAGGTTTTGCGGCGTGTAGGGATGAATGAAAATCGTTTGGTCAGACGTATCCTGGATTTATGGCAATTAGCAGCTTATAGCGGTGTACCCTGTGAAGACATTCCTAAAATATTGCACAGTGGTTTAGAAGATAGTTCTATCAATTTAGAACCACAGTTTTTGGGTTCTTTACTACTAAATTGGCGGAATTGGTGTTTAGAACGGGGGTTATTGACTTATGCGCTAATTACTGAACTGTATCACCAAAAATTATTAACTAATAGTAGCTATCAGGAACATCTAAAACAACGCTATCAGGGCATCATAGCAGATGATGTAGATGATTATCCGGCGATCGCTGCTAACTTATTTGAATTTTTATTAGATGCTGGTGCTGTGGGCGCGTTTAGCTACAATTCTCATGGGAAGGTACGCTGGGGTTTAGGTGGAGATCCTGAATATCTATCCAGATTATCTGCCCGTTGTCAAGTAGAAAATTTAACCTCACCACCTAAGAATAGTTTGGGTTATTCTCTCACCAGTCAAATGGTAGAATTGGTAACACAGCCCATGACAATGTTACGTTTACCCAGTTATGTCCAGCCGATTCAAACCACTTCCCGCGCCCAGCTATTACGCCAAACAGCCGAGATGATTATTGATGGGGTTAAATCCGGGGAAATAGCGGCGGCGGAGGTAGCGATTATTGCACCGGGGTTAGATGCGATCGCTCGTTATACCTTGGTAGAAATATTAACTAAACAAAATATCGAAGTTGCATCTCTCAACGAACAACGCCCTTTAATCAGTTCCTCGGTAGTCAGAGCATTACTTACCCTCATGGCTCTAGTTTACCCCGGTTTAGGACGGTTAGTAGATAGGGATGCAGTGGCGGAAATGTTGGTGGTTTTGAGTCAATATCAAACTCAAAATGGAGAGGAAAAAGAATTCCATCATTCTAAAATAGATCCAGTGCGGGCTGGGTTAATCGCCGATGCTTGTTTTGTTCCCCACCCCGACATACCCAATTTGTTACCCGTGAAAACCTTTGAACGTTGGGATAGAATTGGCTATATTGCCACTCAGTCCTATGAAAAAATATTACAATGGATTCAAGCACAACGGGAGCAATATCACCAGCGCCTTCTCCTCACACCTATTTTTTTCTTATACCAAGCTATTCAAGACTTTGTGTGTAATGATAAAAACCCCTCATATCAAGAATTAGCAGTATTAAGAGAATTACTAGAAACAGCCCAACATTATTGGGAAATAGACACCCGCTTAAAACAAACCGATCCTCTATTTCTTTCGCTGCATACACCAGAAACTCTCAGCATTACCATTATTGATAGCGATAGCGTGGCGATAGCCATATTTATTCAACTGCTGCGACGGGGGACAATTACCGCAAATCCCTATCCTATCCGTCCCATTGGTAGCAGTAGAAAGGCTGTAACTTTAGCAACTATATTTCAATACCGAGCGAGTCGCAAAAATCACCGTTGGCATTTTTGGTTAGATATTGGTTCACCGCTATGGGCTAAAGGTGGTGCGGCGACTTTATTTGGTGCTACTTTATTTTTACAGGATAGGTTAGGACAACCTTGGACAGCAGCAGATGAAGAATTAGCCGAAGAAGAAAGATTACAAAGAATTGTCGCTGATTTGCTGGCGCGGGTGTCTGATAAATTGTATTTGTGTCACAGTGATTTGGCTGTCAATGGACAGGAACAAATTGGCCCTTTATTACCTTTAGTTCATGCTTGTGAAGTGGTGTAAATAATTGGCAATTTCCATAACTATAAATAAAACCTCTATGGAATTATAGAGGCTTTTTATTTAAAATCTATTTACCGACTCTTAGCTTTTCATTGCTTTTTTAGCAATCTCCATTTCCACCATTTCCACCTCCATTAGAAGAGCTAAGATCAGTAGGAATTATCTTAGTTCCTGATTGATTTAAACTGAATGTACCGGAAGGATCTGCTTTGAATACTGCGGGGCTAATTCCGGAAGTTGCTGCTGAAGAATTATACAAAAGAAACTCTCCCGGATAAGTGCCGCTTTCTCCCGGTTTTAAAGTTTGTTGTTGTAGGGGTGACTTCTCCCCAAAATTATAAAAAATCCTTGGTGCTTCTGTATTATTTTTAAGTGTAAATCCTCCAGCAATATTAGAAGCTTGTTCCGAACTTAATTCCGATAAACAATTTTCATCAAAAGCGTTTAAAGAAGTATCTTTTTTTGTCTGGAAAGTCGTCAAATTTGCTTGCAACATAATCTTATATCTCCAAAATAAAATAGTTGGAATTAACCTGCTATAAACAGATTATGCTTTAATCAAAGTAATTTAATTAATCCTGAGTTAGATATTTTAAATTAACCCTAAGATAGATGACTGACATTAATATGATGAGAGATATTCAGTTTCCTGACCTAGAACAATTGCTTTTCAAGATAGGTTTTAAGAAAGTACCAACCACAGGCTCTCAACCTTATTATTAAGATATAAGGATTTAAAATCATCCCCTACTGAAAAACTTGAAATTCAAACTATGAAAATAAAAGTCATTATCCACAAAGAAGAAACTCAAATTCTTCTTTTTTGTTATTTATATTTTTTGGTATTTTGATTTCATTCAGACTCATTTTCTCATTTTTTCTTCTGAATTTATTGTCAATACCTTATTAACAGGATTTAGAGGGTGTTTGAAAAGTTATGGTTGATGTATCAAATATTTTTTACCCCACCCTAACCC
>NZ_JAQMTJ010000006.1:0-10407 GCF_028330815.1 Dolichospermum lemmermannii CS-548 | reverse complement strand
GAGCGAGGCACTCACACTACAGGTAGTGCAGGCATCCTGCCCGCGTGAGCGAGGCACTCACACTACAGGTAGTGCAGGCATCCTGCCCGCGTGAGCGAGGCACTCACACTACAGGTAGTGCAAGCATCCTGCCCGCGTGAGCGAGACGCTCACACTACAGTCCATCATTTTTATCTTGACAAACTACTAGGATGTACCTTATGTGATTGGAAATCGCTGTAATATCAGGACTTACGCAAAATATTCCTCAAACCCTCATTTCCGTTCTCTGTGCCTGGGTGGTTCGTTATTCCGTGACTCGTGCGTAAGTCCTAAATATCACTAAAATTAATAACATTGACAGGTTGAATATCACTTTTTTGTCAATTTGTCAATAGGGAATTTTTGCGATCGCTCAAATTAGATCATTTCTGAGCAAATTTATGGCTAAAATTGTTGAGGGAATAGCTATTAATTTGTAAATTTTTGTATTAGTCTGGGAAATTAATTTCTGAAACTACTGTCAATAAAGGGTTTGAGACTAACATCTTTTGAAAGATCCAAAATTGACAATAGTAGCCCAATTATGAAATTCTCTGAAATTATAGCAAATCGCTGAAAGTATAGCAACCTCGTTGATAAATAAAAAAGATTCTCAATTAATTATTAAGAAAATCTAAAGGCAATTGCTAAAAGTTATAAATATCAAAAGTATTATTGATTTTATATAATTCAATCTTATCATACAGCCATTATGAATAATATATCTGATAAATAGCATCTAGGATAAAACTAAAAGCATATTATTATATTATAGTTGGGTTTTTTGTAGGTCGGGTTAAGCAACAGCGCAACCCGACGCTCATGTTGGGTTATGGCTGATGCCTCCGGCGAGCGCAGGGATACGCCACACTTCGTGAACGTACCTCAACCCAACAGTCGCTACAAATCAAGACTTTTTTCAATTTGGACAAGGTATTGCTAATACCCGGTAATTAATTATTGCTAATTGCTTGATTCAAGCGGGATTTATCTAAACCAATCTGATTTAACAGTAACCAAGACTGAATCAAATCTGGTCCATGTACATCCCCTGTTAACCCTGCTCTGAGCGATCGCATCACTAAGCCTTTTTTCACATTTTCCGATTTCACAACTTGCTTAATAATACTTTGGGCAATATCTGCTGATAACTCTGGCTGACTTTCTAAAGCTGTGATAATTGCTTGCAGTACAGTCTTGACACCTTCTTGCTGTAGTTGTTGACTGCCTTCTTCAGTCAATTCTACCCCATCAGTAAAAAATACTTTGGTCATCTCGACCGCATCCACCAACCGAGTCAAACTAGCAGCAATTAACCCCACTAACTGCTCTAACCAAGTCCGTTCTCTCCCACCTGTAAATTGACAACCCGCTTTTTCCCAATAGGGAATAACTAAATCTGTCAGCTTATCAATTGGCATATTATGGAGATATTGGCTATTTAACCAATCCAACTTATCCCAGTCAAATTTAGCACCAGCTTTATTTACCCGCTCAAAGCCAAAATCCTTAGCTGCTGATTCTAAATCGAATATTTCTTGAGTAGAATCCGCTGGCGACCATCCCAGCAAAGTCATATAATTAACTAAACCTTCCGCAGTAAAGCCCATTTCCTCAAAGTCACAAATGGAAGTTACTCCATCCCGCTTCGATAATTTGCGCCCTTCTTGATTCAAAATCAAAGGTGTATGAGCAAATTCGGGAATCTTCGCCCCCAAAGCTTCATACAGCAGGATTTGTTTAGCAGTATTGGCGATATGGTCTTCACCACGAATGACATGACTAATTTGCATATCAATGTCATCCACAACCACCACAAAATTATATAGTGGTTGACCAGTACCATCACTAGCTGCGCGAGCAATCACCATATCACCACCCAAATCGCTACCCCGCCAACTCATTTTCCCCCGCACTAAATCATTCCAGACAATTTCCCGTCCATCATCTATTTGGAAACGAATTACAGAAGAACGCCCTTGAGCTTCAAATTCAGCCCTTTGTTCTGGGGTGAGGTGACGGTGACGGTTATCATAGCGGGGTGCTTCTCCTCTGGCTTTTTGCCCTTCTCTCAAAGCGTCTAATTCTTCAGATGTGGTGTAGCAGCGGTAAGCTAATCCTTGATCTAGTAATTTTTGCACCGCTTCTTTGTAAAGATGGAGGCGTTGAGATTGGAAAAATGGACCTTCATCCCAATTCAATCCTAACCAGCGGAGTCCAGCTAGAATATTATCTGTGTATTCAGGACGCGATCGCTCTAAATCTGTATCTTCGATTCTTAAAATAAACTTGCCATCATGGTGACGAGCAAACAAATAATTAAATACAGCGGTTCTGGCTGTACCAATATGTAGATTTCCGGTAGGACTCGGAGCTATACGGACTCTGACGGTCACAGTTGATTCTCTCTTTTACAAATCATGATTACACCTACTGAAATTAAAGGTATGAGTATTTTTAATCAACTCGTTATTTAATATTCAGCATTTTAGAACGGGACTGACGGGGCTCGAACCCGCAACTTCCGCCGTGACAGGGCGGTGCTCTAACCAATTGAACTACAGTCCCTTGAGTTCGGTTTGAACTTGCACTCTCCCTATTATGCCTAGTCTTTTTCTATTTGTCAAGTAGTCTGAGAAAAAATATTTTTGCAGGGAATTTGCTCATGGAGAAAGAGAGGAATTTATTCCTCATTTGAGGGCTGAAGCCCTTACTACGAAATCATCTCCAGATTTTTTACATTACTTAATCTACTTTGATTTATTTTCGTCTACTTACTTAGAACCATTATTTTTAAAAGTTAGGTATTTTTAAGCGGCGTAATAATCTAGTCAATGGAGATTCGATTTTCAGCTTAAAGGCTAAAATTTGGGTTTGTTGTAGTCCATTAAAATTATTGTCGCTGATTAAAATTAGTGATGGTTGTCCGTCGGGTAATTTTGCACCCAAGGTCAATCCCTCAATATTATCTAATGATACATCTAAAGTTCGTAGATCTAACAGGAGTTTTTTCTCTACTGGCTTGATTTTATCAGGGTCAACTTTGGCAATGCTGTCAAAATTATGAATGTCTGTGGCGTTTTCTAAGGAAATCTCAAATAGAAAAACTGTAAATCCCAAACCGGTGAAACTTCTTTCTATACTGAGAAAGTTTCCTTGATTATTGAGTGCTAGTAAATCTGGTAAGCCACTGGCAAATTTACCAGTAGGATTAAACAAAGGTGTAACTGGTTCTGTTTGATAGAGAAATTCCCGTTCTGGCTGCTTGGTTAAGAGGTTATATTCTAAAATTCGAGAGGAAGTACCAACACCGGATTTAGCCGCTGGTCCATCTTGAATTAAGGCGTTTTCGGTGGCTGTAAATAAGAATTTTTGATTAGGTGTAATGGTGAGACTTTCAAAGGCTAAGTTGTTACGGATGCCTTTTTGCTTTTGGGAATCTGGCAAAAATTTATCTGGTATGGGTAGGGTACTAATTGTTTTTCCAGAAGCCAGCGCAAATTCTTTAATAAAGGGATTGATAAGTTTGTCTACATCACCTTCAGAGGAAACAAATATGGTATCTTGATTGGTGATAGCAATTCCTTCTGTATCAGTGGTATTGGGAGGGAATGGTTGATTGCTGGTATTTAATAAGTTTGTGACACCTACGGGAATAACATCGTTGTTGGTTAATTTACCTTTGCTGAGGTCAATTGTGAAAGTATAAAAACGAGGTGTTGCTTTTTGCCCTCTGTCATCTGATATTGCATAATATAGGTTATTTCTGACATCATAAGTTATTCCCGATAACCCACCAATTTCGGTTTTTTGGAAAATTAAACCTGTGGGTAATGTAGCTTGGCCAATAAATTCTATACTTTTGATTATTGAAGAGGCAGAAGCGAAATTATTAAACAGAAAACCAATCAGAATTAGTGGAATTATAAAGATGAGAATTAGGGATAGTTTCCGAGGTTTTGGGAGACGTGGCATAGAATAACTGGAGTAAAATTTTTTATAAGGTAATATTACCCGATTCAGCCTCAAAAAAGCTAACTAGCCAATCTTTGACGGTACGGGTGGCGCGACAGTCATCTTCGTTGTAGTCTTGAATGATTGCTAATAAGGTGCGATCGCCTGTTTCTAACCACTTATCATACCAGTAAATACATTTAGCGCCATTGGCTTGTTGTTCACGCCATTCAAATCCTAGCCAACGAGCAATAGTTTTTAAGGCATAACTATCTATTGGTAAAGCCACACTTTGAATTAATTGTTCATAGATATCAATAAACCGATTCAGGATGGGATGAATTTGGGCATAAGGTGTGCGATACAATTTACCAAGGCGTTTGACTGTATCTACTTCATAAGCACAAAAATGATAAATTGGGGCTTGAGGATATTGATTAACTAAATTCAGAAATTGTTGCCAAATTAGTGGTTCTTGTTCGGGTTGTTCCGCTAAAAAAGCATAAAATTGTTCGGTATTAGCAACTCTATCCACAACTAAAACACCTAAAAGATAATTTAAATTTAAATCTGGTTGGGCTTCAATATCAAAATAAAGTTCAATGGGGGCTGTAAAAGTTAGATATTCTAAGGAAAAGGAATCTGCAAGAATTAAGGGTTGCTTGGTGAATACAGATTGGGCTTGAATAACTAATTTAGCAGCTACATTACTATCAAATCCTGTCAAGTTTTCTAAAGTGCTAGGATGGGTCTGTGCCAGTGCTTCTAAAGTAGTAATAGCTAGATTTTGCAGTTGAGTATAGCGAATCGGTGTTACACCTGGTAACAGAGAAAGGTGTTCTTGAGATCTCGCTTTGGTATGACAATAATTATACCAAGGACAAAGACTACATTTTTGCCGAGAAATAAAAATTTCCGGTGCTTCCACCGACTCAATAACTTGAATATATTCCTCTAAAATATCCAACATTTGTGGTGTCCATTTATCTAAATCCACCACATAAGTTTTATCTTTATCCCGCAATATCAGCCCGGCTTTACTGAGAATCACATCCTGAACCGTGGCTAAAACTTGGGCGTGAAAAGCAATAACTACTTGATATTCTTGCTTGGGACGTTTACCCAATTCAATATTAACTGGGACATAGTTCCAATTCCCAAACCGAGATTTTCCCGGCTGTTTGACCAGTAAATCTGGGCGACTCAGCAAAGTATATTTTTCACGGTAGCTAGTTAATATTACACCACGACGAATATAACTCACCCCTTGCTGCATCAGTTCTAGAGTTGATGCTGCTCCTGCTTCCCAATCCCGTGACAGATAATCAGGTTCATAGTAACTTAACTTTTTGACTATTCGCTGATGATGAGCAATTTTGTCCTGTTGTACCTTCAGCACTAACTCATTGGGAATCTCTCGCTGAAGATAATCACCGTGAACATCTAAAAAAGGTCGCCGCTGACAGCGTTGAAATTGTAGTAAAAGTTGAGCATTAATTAACATCCTTTTAAGCTAACAATAATTCAGAAATTACAGGACAATGGTAAGGAGTCAGGAGTCAGGAGTCAGGAGTCAGAAAGAAGAATGAAAAAAGAAGAATGAAAAAAGAAGAATGAAAAAAGTTTTTCTATTACCTGTTCCCTGTTCCCTGTTCCCTGGACAGTTAAGAATTGCATTGTGCAGCCAAATACTGTAATCCTGATTGTGATTTTTCATGTTCAATAACAAAAACATTATGTCCCACCAGAGTAACCAGTACAGAATGTTCAACATTATAGTATAAAACATCACTGCTGGCGATATTTTCCCAGACTATATTACCAGCCCCAGCAATAATGGCTTGATAATTCGTTGGTATTGAACATACGAGGTTGGGTTAAGCGACAGCGCAACCCAACGCATTTGTTGGGTTTCATGCTTCAACCCAACCTACAAATCAAGGCTTTTTCTAATTTGGACAAGGTATTGCAAACTATATGTTTAATATATTCAGGTTTTTTAGCTGGCACTGTAGGAAAGCGAAATTATAACTGACAAACAGTTATTTTCCCAGCTTACATGATTTTCCTGGGTTTTGGCTAATTTAACGTTTCGCTCCTCAAAGACGGCATCAAACCCATTATCCTCATCAGACCTAAATCAAGTGGAAATCGTTTTTTGTGGATTTTTGCAACTATTAATCATTGATCTGCTGATTTTTGGGCTAGATATTGCTACACTGAATTTCATACAAAATTATAATTTTTGTTCCCTGCACCTTGTGAGAGCATAGAATCAGCTTTCTGGTGTCATCAAGAAAAGAAAGATAAAAGAGCAAATCAAAACATGGTAGAATCCCTCAGAAAACCAGGCTTTGACGAAATCCGTTCTGGAATTAAGTCCCCGGCCAAGGAAACCCTTTTAACACCAAGGTTTTACACAACCGATTTCGATGAAATGGCGCGGATGGATCTTTCCGTCAATGAAGAGGAATTAGAAGCTATTATTGCAGAATTCCGCATTGACTACAACCGCCATCACTTTGTTCGGGATGCTCAGTTTGAACAATCTTGGGACTCTATTGACGGAGAAACTCGCAAATTGTTCGTTGAATTTCTCGAACGTTCTTGTACAGCAGAGTTTTCCGGCTTCTTGTTATACAAAGAACTCGGCCGTCGCTTAAAGGATAAAAGCCCCCTTTTAGCTGAAGGCTTTAACCTGATGTCACGGGATGAAGCCCGTCACGCTGGGTTCTTGAACAAAGCTATGTCAGACTTTAATCTTTCTTTAGATTTAGGGTTTTTGACTAAGAGTCGTAGTTATACGTTCTTTAAGCCCAAATTTATCTTCTACGCTACCTATCTTTCTGAAAAGATTGGTTATTGGCGCTATATCACCATTTATCGTCATTTAGAAGCCCATCCTGAAGATCAAATTTATCCAATTTTCAACTTTTTTGAGAACTGGTGTCAGGATGAAAACCGTCACGGTGATTTCTTTGATGCGGTTATGAGAGCGCAGCCACAAATGTTGAATGACTGGAGAGCAAAACTCTGGAGTCGCTTCTTCCTGTTGTCAGTATTTGCAACTATGTATCTCAATGATATTCAACGCAAGGATTTCTACGCTTCCTTGGGATTGAATGCGCGAGATTATGATATTCATGTAATTAAGAAGACCAATGAAACCGCTGGTAGAGTCTTCCCTGTTATGTTGGATGTTGAAAATCCAGTATTTTATGAGCGTTTAGATGTTTGCGTCCAGAATAACGAAAAATTGGCAGCAATTTCTAGCTCTAATACGCCTAAATTCCTGCAATTCTTCCAAAAACTTCCAATCTATCTATCTCATGGTTGGCAGTTATTACAATTATATCTGATGAAGCCTATTGATGCGGCTTCTGCTCACGGACAAGCTCGTTAATTTGAGTTTGATTTTTGCTTGAGGAGGTGGTTTTGTCTGAGACAGAACCACTTTTTTTGTTAGAGTGTTCCAACGAAAAAATGATCCAAAAGTTCACTCACTTCGACAAAAGATTTCAACGAACCATTTAGTTAAAGTTGGCAAGGGTTAAAAAGATGCGTTTCAGTCCCCTTGCGGGGATTAGATATGTGGAAACTTAAGTGGTATTTATCATCTATAGGAATTAAATATGTGTTTCAGTCCCCTTGCGGGGATTAGATATGTGGAAACCAATTAGAACCGCGAATAGTAAAATAGGAGATAAATTACCTAGTTATCAAGAAGGTAAAGATTTCAAAGATATTTGGACTCAAGCATTCATCAAACATTTGAGAGATAATATACCCAATAATTCTACAACCGCAACCCAAACACAATCTTAAAGAGGTAAAAAATGGCTTTCAGTAATTACAAAACCATCGGTGAAGTCCTCAAAGCATTTCAAGTTACCTATATAGAAGCTAATTTCATCAGCGAAATTGCTTTTAATATTCCCGACTATTTCCGCGAAGATTTAGAATTAATGATGAGGGATGCTGTTGTTGATAACTCAGAATTTGCTATCTGTGAAAATCTCATTTATCCCGTTCTCAAAGAAGTTTGGAAAACCTACCGTCAACACTTTGTTTTATGGAGTCATCAATCATTAAATTATGATGAAAAATTATCAGGATTTCCTGAATATATTTTAGCTAAACGTTCCCCTTTAGGTAAAATCGTTTTTGATAAACCATACTTTATCTTAGTTGAAGCCAAACAAGACAACTTTGAAACAGGTTGGGCGCAATGTTTAGCTGAAATGATCGCAGCGCAAAGATTAAATGGCGAATATCAAATCATTATTTTTAGCATTGTCTCTAATGGTGCAACATGGCAATTTGGTAAATTAGAAAATGAAATATTTACCAAAAATAGCACTTATTACACAATTCAAGAACTAGATAAATTATTTGCTGTTGTTAATTTTGTATTCCAACAATCTGAATTACAGCTAAATAATTTAGTTTTAGCTGCTGCTTAACTTCATATTGCCAACCTAATATTATGCACAAAAAATTTGTCAATCACTGTACTATAGATTTAACTATTATTCCTGATGGACCAATTCTTATCAAATCAGGAAAAGAAGGAGCAGACCCCACAAAACCAGATATGGAATTTGTGGAAACCTATCATGCTGGTGGACGGACAGTAAAGAAGCTGAAAAATACAATTTTCCTAATTCAGATAAACAGTATAGTGAATCTGCTATTACTGAATCTATGGATTTAAATTTTGGTGTTAAACTAACTTGGTTAGGTGATGATAAAAACGGTGTACATGATTTATTTACTCAAACCGTAGAATCTTGGAAAAAGGAAATCTAATAACATGAATCTGAAGCCTTTCGTCGGTTATCAAGAAAAACCTTTATCAGTTGCAGATTTATTGAAAATAATCAATGAATTAAAAATAGAAAATACCTATTTGTCCAAAGCTATTGAAAAAGGACAAAAAGACGGAATTTCTGTCCAACAAGCAGGAAAGGAATATACTTTTAAAACACAAGTAACTTTTAAGAATTTACTTCCTGAAGAATTAGGCACATTATTAATTGTTTTGGGACAAGATAAAAAATATCCCATTGCTTTAAAAGTTGGTGGTGGTAAACCGATTGGTATGGGAACAATGACGGTAAATATTGATAAAATCAATCAACCACAGAATTTAAAACAGCGTTATTCATCCTATCAAGTGAGTGAAAACGATGATTTAATAGGAGATAAATTACAGCAATTTATCCAAAAACAAATTCAGGCTGCACATTCAGGGTTGATTCAAAAAGAACAATTAGAACAACTTGCAGCTATTTTACGTTATCCCAGTGATAGACAAGCACCATCAGGAATGTACTAAATTATGAGTTTAACAGATAAACAGTGGGAAATTGCTCATGCGATCGCCCAAACTTTAGTCCAAGAACATACAGATGCTAACGAAGTCAGTAAAGCTGTTGCATATTTACGGACAGTTATTGATCAAAATGATGGTATCTCGTTCCCAGTCTCTGACTGGGAATGCTATCACAGAGGCTCTGCCTCTGCTGTTATTGAAGGCAGAGCCTTCTAGAATTCGTTCCCATGCAGAGTATGGGAACGAGAAAACGACGAGACAAGGGAAAAGAAAAAAGAGCAGAGGGCAAAAGAGCAAGAGTATAAAGGGCAACTAAGTCATCGCCGCACCACTACATACAACCCGAAAACCGAAAAAGTAGTAGTAGTAATCGAGGTCGCGTTTGTAGCGATAAGCAGAACGGCAATAGTCAGGATCGTCGTCCCACGAACCACCGCGCAGCAGCTTTATATTGCTTTGACTAATCAAAGCACTACCATCTATAGGCGCATTTATATAATTTTCTTGCCAATCATCTTCGCACCATTCCCATACATTTCCGTGCATATCATACAAACCAAAAGCATTAGGGGGAAAAGTTCCTACATCTGTGGTTTGTCCTCGATATTGCCCTTTTGGTGCAGCAGCGTAGGCATAGTTACCATCATAGTTTACCAAATCTGGGGTAATACTTTCACCGAAATAAAAAGGTGTCGTTGTTCCCGCCCTACAAGCATACTCCCATTGTGCCTCACTGGGCAACTTATAGTTTTTACCTGTTTTTTGGCTTAACTTTTGACAAAAATTAACCGCATTATTCCAACTCACACATTCAACAGGACGATTATTACCTTTGAAGTGAGCAGGGTTGTTTCCTATGATATACTTTACAATGTCACAACTTGAGTTTTTTCAAAAGTCTGAAATTTAAGAGTGAGCAAGGATTTCATTTCTTCTTTGTAACTCAGATGAGTTTGAGAGATAGCATTTTTAAAATCGGAAAAATCTTCATAATATTGACCATATAAACATTTCTTCTTCACCCATTTCCATAACCTTTCTATTAAATTTAAGTTAGGAGAATAAGCTGGTAAAAATAATAAATCAATGCCTAAACT
>NZ_JAQMTJ010000067.1:0-41325 GCF_028330815.1 Dolichospermum lemmermannii CS-548 | reverse complement strand
CCTTGCATATGCCGTAATGAATGGGGTTAAAGCTAGGGGAGAAAAAGGACAATACAGTACAGAACGTATTCATTTTAACAAAAATAACCATTCTTAACTTTTCGTTACATAGTTAGAAACTTTTCCGCCGACCTACTTATGACAATTATTTGACGACTTTGACGATGAAGTGTTTGCATTGTTTTTTCCTCCTGATCAGTTACTGCAATGCAGAAAAAATCTGTTTGTGATCTTACAATTGGTTGTTCTCTTGGCAGACAATCTTCCCAGTTCAATCCTAACTCATCACAAATTTGTTTATAACCATCAACTCGAATTGGTTTACCAGTAAAAAATTTGCTGACGGTAGATCGAGATAGTTTAAGAAAATCAGCTAATACTTGTTGTGTATATCCTAACCTAAGTAAAGCTGTTTTTGCCTTCTTTCTAACTTCAGCAGAGGCCGTCAATGTACTGCGTCCAGGTGTCTGTGTCATACAGAGGTTTTCAACTATTCAATCATAAGTTGAGTATAAAACAATCATGAAACAAACACAACTCAATCATTACTAAGACACGAGTTCAGATTTATGGCATTACAGTGAAACAAGTAAATAAAAATTATTCTCTAAGAAATTACTATGAACAAATTCCATAAATTATTGATGGGTACAACAGCCATAGTTTCCATGTTTGGCTGGAATGTAAATATAGCTCAAGCACAATCCATACCAGCATACTTTTTAATTGCCCAATCTCAACCTAGTATTGGTGATACGGTTCAATTTGCCGTTGATGCAATCCACAAACTTAGACAACAAGGAAAGATTAATCTTCGTCGAGATGGTAATTACACTTTTGATGATGTCAGGATTGAGATAGATAACGCAAAACCAGAGTTGCTGAATGAAAATCCACTCCCTGGAGGATTTTATAATCCTTTTGCAAATTGGATCACAATTAAAAATCTCAAACAAGACATATCTGTGACTGTTCAAGTAGTAGGTTCTAACTCTTATAAATCTATAGGTTACAGTACACCCAAGCGTGTTCCTGGTAAACCTATTGATTTGTGCTGTACAATTTACAATCCTAGATAAAACTTTCTCTTACTGTTTAGTAACTAAGGAGATTACCATGAAAAACCTGCATAAATTACTAATGACCACCACCGTCATATTTTCTATATTTGGGTGGAATATTCACACAACTCAAGCACAAAATAGCCCCAAATTAATTGCTGCTTATAGTTCAACTAAGGGCGACAGTGACGTAGGAATAAAGCAAGACTGTATTTCATTCTTTTATGACAGTGGGGATTTTCTAGAAAAATGCTCATCTTTTATTAACAGTGGTTACACTCGTCCGCGTACAAGAATTACCAATATACAAGGTATTTGGAGACGTGACGGAGATTTAATTTATGTTCAAGTCACAAGTTCAGCAGGATTATCTGGTGAGAGAAAATATCAAATAACTCAAGAGGGTTTATTAAATGTGGAAACAGGTACTCGCTTAACCAAACAATGAAAAGATGCAATTGATTAATAGGATTAGTCGTAGGTTGGGTTGGCGAAAGGAAACCCAACATTACTAAAAACAACCTAACTAACAATTTCTGAAATTAAACAAACACAAAACAAATAGAGAATATTATGTCAAGAGAATTTCCATCACAAATAAATTTGGTTTCTGCAACTAACTACAATGATGTTATTGGTAGTGACATTGGTAGTCGTAGGTTGGTTTGACGAAAGAAAACCCAACACCATTCTTTGTTTTGTTTTGTCGGTTGGGTAATATGATATTTTTTTTGACCCCAACTCAACGCGGTAGGGGTTTAGCATTGCTAAACCCTTACATTTTATGAATCAATATTTCCTTTTTTCGCTTTTTTCACTTTCTCAATTTGCTTGGTTGCTTCCATTTCGTTGAATAGTCGGATAGCTTCATTAAAGTTGGTGTGGCTTTTTTCGGTTTGACTAATTTTTTGATATGTTAAGCCAAAGCTAATATTTTTTAGCAATGCCACAGGCATTTTTTATTGTTCCAACTGATTCACAGGCAGATTTTATCAGTATTTTAACGGATACAGCACTTCTCAGTGTTATGAGGTACATATATAGTGGGCAAGATGCCCGCACCACAAGAGTTTGATGATTCAACTTTGTACCTCATAAGAGCGAAAACCGCTGTAATAGTTTGGGTGCGACCTCTTACGTAATTGCTCACCCAGTATGATAAATTAAAAACATAAACAATAGTTATATTTACATAAAATACTATTTTACTAGATTCTTTTTAATGCTAACATTTACGGCTTATTCACAGCTTTATGATCATGATATAGGTCGTGTTTCTTTGTAATTAATTTTACGTTGATATTGAATTTAGAATATCTGTTGAATTTCACCATAATTTCATAAATATGCCATTTTCATGAAGATTCAATACTCTTGGGTTGAGAAAAATCAGTAGAAATGCGGGTGTTTTTTTTACGGACGTGAAATAGTCGGTATAGAAAAATGACTTGTCAATAGTTAACTAGATTCAACTATCTAGCTGTAGAGTAATTAACCAAAAGAACTCAGTTTAATGAGGTTTAAAACATGAAGAAAAAAATCGCTTTGGCATCTTTCGCTCTCACAGCTTTTACCGTATCTGCTATCGCTTATACACAATTAGCGCAAGCCTTTCCAATACCAAATCCAAATACGACAACATCCGTTGTCTGCTATTTTCAAAAAGGAAATCATAGACTTTGGAAATGGGGATTAAAACCAAACAACGGTTGGTTTGTGTTAAACGGTTCATGGCAGAAGACAAGAGATACTAGAATTACCTATTTTGCAACGCCAACATCAGCAGATACTATTAGACAAAGTTGCAGGCAATCGAGAGCATACTACGGATATGGAAATTATATAATCAATGGAATTTATGCTGCAAACTCATCATTAAGCTACAATTACCCAATCTACACACCAGCGGGTGAATTAAGACCATAGCCAAAATGTTTAATATAGCGGTTATTGGTTGAGTGAAATACAAGCCCCCTACCCGCAAGCGAGGAGGGGGCTTATGATAGACAAGCTTACTCATAGCAATGTTTCAAGCCCTATCGTGGCAGAAATAAGCAATTTCATACCTCATTTTGGAATAATAATTTCCAATCATTTGTGATAAATTTTTTGTAGAGACGTTTTATGCAACGTCTCTATTTTCAATTGTATTAATCAATAATCATGAAAAACTTTAAATTCAAACCAGGATTTAAATGGTTGACCATATCGGCAAGTTTAACAAGTGTTTCTCTTGGGTGTTGGTTAATTTTTGCCATATTTACCCAAACTAAAACTCAAACCACTCCCGTTCGCATAGTAACAGTCACTCAAGACAAAGTAGAAGATAAAATTACTGGTGAAAGTGGTATATTAAAATTAGATAATCAAAGAAATATCAAATCTCCAATCACAGGAACAGTAGAACAAGTATTAGTCAAAATTGGAGATCAAGTTAAAAAAGATCAAATTTTAATCCGTCTGCGAGATACAGAAACACAAATTAAATTACAAGAATTTGCATCTGATTTAAAAGATAAAAATTTACAACTGCTTGATAAACAGTCATCTTTAAAAAAAGCAGAAGGCAAATTATTAGAAACTCAGCAAGAATACAGAAATATTCAAAGTACCTATAGAAATGATATTAACAGGAAAAAAGATGAAAAAATAAGGGAAATTCAAAAACGTAGATTAGAAGTTACCAGAAAACAACAAGCATTAACTGGTAAAATAAATGATTTAAAAGAAGCAAAAACTAAATTACAAGAAAATAAACAACTTTTCGCTAAGGGATTTATTTCGGAAACTGAATTAAAAGAGCAAGAAAAAAAAGTTACTCAAGCTGAAACAGATTTAAGTAATGCTAAAGATGAATTATCATTAAGTAATTTAGATTTAGAACAGCAGAAATTAGAATTACAAAGTTTTTGGCAAGATGTGAGAAATAATAAATCTGAACCCCAGCAAAAGTTGAAAGAAGCTAAAACTAAAATTGACCAAGCTGTACAAGAATTAAACCAAGCTAAATTAGCACTCAATCAAATTGTGAGAGAAATAGATAAACTCAAAATACAACGCCAAAAGATTGCTGAGGAATTAAGAAAAACAGTAATTACTTCTCCTATTGATGGTGTAATTCTCAATTTACAAGCAAAATTAGGTGATGTAATTGAACCGAAAGGAGATGTTTTAGTTATTGGTGATCCTACTCAACAAATTGTGGAATTGAAGTTATCTCCTTTGGACGCAACTAAGGTGAAAATTAGACAACAAGCTGAAATTAGTATTGTTGGGTTTCAATCACAAAAATTAACTGGTAAGGTTCAACAAATATCTTTATTAGCTGGAGATACCCAAAATAATAATCAAGGTACAGATAATGTCAAAATAACAGCTATTGTGGGTTTAGATCAAATTAATAAAAATATTGTTCCGGGAACTCCAGTGACAGTTGCTTTAATTATCGCTCAACGTGATCATGTGACAGTTATTCCTAGTGAAGCTATTCAAGAAAATGAATCAGAAACATTTGTTTGGATAAAAGATCAACAAGGTAAGGCTTTTAAAAGAATGATCAAACCTGGATTACAAGGATTAGATAATATTGAAGTTAAATCTGGTTTAAAACCAGGAGATGAAATATTAATTCCTTCTTTGGAAAATCCTTTAAATGAGGGAGATTATGTTGTCATAAAAATGCAGTAATAATATAATATTGTAGTCAAACCCATAGCCCGCCTGGGAATGAATTCCCAGTCTAATAGCAAAAGTCATCTGAAGATGACTAAATAAACATAAAACTCTTTAGTAAACTTTAGTTTACTTTGGTTATTAGCCCGGAAATTCATTTCTGGGCGGGTGTGGAAGCAAACAGATAAGCCATTTCTAACTTAAGTTGACACCTATGAGATTCTTCTAAAATCTTACCGATAATAAAGAATAAATTTAACATATTTATCCCCATGAACATCAATGATTTATTATCTTTAACATCTAGCTCTTTACGCAGTAATCCCTTGCGCTCATTTTTGAGTAGTTTAGGTGTCTTTATGGGTGTATTTGCTGTGAGTGGAACTTTACAAGTAAGTGATATTGGAAAAATATATTTAAAGACACAATTACAAAAAATGGAATCTCCGCAAATTTCTATTCAATCTCCCTATAACTCGGTTACGTCTCAACAAAAAAAATATCAAAGCGAAGATTTAGCATGGTTAAAAACAAATTTATCTGGTTGGAAATATATCGCTCCTATACAAAATGGTGGTAATGATGCTATTTTTTTGGGAACTCAAAAAATCAATGTGGAAAGTCAAGCAGTAACACCAGATTTCTTACCTATTTCGGGAAGGAAATTAATTGCTGGTAAGTTTTTTACAGTTAATGATTTACAGCAAATCCGTTCTGTTGTTGTTATAGATCAATTACTCGCACAAAAACTATTTAAAGGTAAAAATTCATTGGGGAAAATGATTTATTTTCAAAATAAGTCTTATTATATTCAAGGTATTATTCAAACTAGAAAAAGTAGTTCATGGGGAGAAGAACAAGGATTGATATTAATTCCTTTATCTGTTTATCAATCTCTCAAATCAAGTCCTTTTTTTGATAAAATTACTATTACTCCTAAGAATCCAGAAAATATAGAACAACTTCAAATTCAAGCAATTAGCATTTTAAAGAAAAGATTTCCTGACGTAGAGATTTCTGCTTCTAGCAATGTTGAAGAGGTGAAAAGTTTAGAAAAAGTCTTAAATGGTGTGACTATTATTCTCTTACTTATTGGAAGTATTTCTTTATTTGTAGGAGGTGTGGGAATTGCTAATATTACTATAGCGTCAGTTGTAGAACGAACTCCAGAAATTGGGTTAAGACGCGCTATTGGTGCTACTCAAAAGAATATTTTAATTCAGTTTTTACTAGAAGCAACTTTTATTAGTATGACAGGAGGAATAATTGCAATAGCTACAGTACAAGGAATTACTATTATGACTGTAACTCTCTTGAATTTACCCTATCAATTTACTTATCAAACGCCTTTAGTTTCTCTGAGTTCTGCTATTATAGTGGGTATTGTTTCTAGTTTTTTACCTGCGCTGAGAGCTAGTAAATTAGATCCTGTTGAAGCTTTACGTTCCCAATAAGTAAAGTTGAGAATAATGTTAATGTTGGGTTTCCTTGCGTCAACCCAACCTACTTAATTTTTTTACTATGAATCGTTTTTTATTACCAATATCATCTTTGCTTTTGATTTTACTGTTTCCGGGTTTAGGAAAATGTCAAAATATAGCTAATCCACCAAGTTTACCAAAATCTAATTCTGATTTACAATTACTATTAAATAACTCTAGTCAGGAATTACCTTTAAAATTAGCTGATGCTGTTTATTTAGCTTTGCAAAATAATCGAGATTTAAAAATAGCTTATCTCCAACGTATTTTAGATCAAAAACAATTAGCTGAGACTGAATCTCAATTTAATCCAACTTTTACACCACAGCTATCTTTAAATTTGAATAATAATCAAACTGGTAGTAATAAAAATAACAATACAACTGCTCTTTTAGGTGCTAATTTTAATTTAAAAGTTCCTACAGGTGGTAATTTAAGTTTAACATGGCAAGGACAAAATCTTTTATCTCGTACTAGCTCATTAGATACTTCCTCAGATACAAATACTCTAAGTCAAAGTGTCAATCTTAATTTCAGTCAACCTTTATTAAAGGGTTTTGGCACAGGATTAAATACTCTTAATATTCAAAGAGCCAGATTGACAGAAAATGCTAATATTTTGAATCTCAAAAATACTACTTCTCAAACAATTACTAATACTATAGTTAGTTATAGAAATTTATTATTAGCTCAAGAAAGACTGAAAATTGAACAATTATCTTTTGCTAATGCTAAAAAAGATTTAGAGAGATTACAAGCATTATTTGAATTTGGGAGAATTCCTAAAAATGATCTGGTTGAGCGTCAAGCTGATATTGCTCAACAAGAAGTAAATTTAGTGAATATACAATCAAGTTTAGAACAAGCAATTTCTGAATTAACTAAAATTATAGATTTACCCATAACAAAAAAACTAATTGCTCTGGAAAAACCTGATCCTCCAACAAGTTTAAATTTACCAGCTTTTACAGAAATGCTAGAATTAGCTAAAGCGAATAATACTGGTTATCTTGCTGCTATTAATGCTGTGGAAAATGCTAAATTTGGGATAAGAGAATCTAAAAATCAACAACAATTAGATTTAAAATTAAACGTGAGTTATGGGTTTAATAGTGCTTCCAATACTCAAGATACAAATAATTTGAGTTCGTCTTTAGTCTTAAATCGTGAATTTGGTAATCTTAGTCAAGATAATGCTGTAGTTAAAAGTGAGATTAGCTTACAAAATGCTAATTACACTCTAGCAAAAACTCAGGATAATTTGAATGAGGAGTTGAAAAATAAAATTCGTAATGTTAAAGATACTTTTAAGCAAATTGAATTAGCACAGCAAGCCCGAAAGTTAGCAGCATCAAAAGTGATAAATGCTAAGGAAAGAATGAGATTAAGTAGTAATATTTCGATGACGGATATTATTAACTTTGAAAAGAGTTTAGTTGACGCTCAAAATCAAGAACTTAATGCTATCATTAATCATCTTAATAGTATCACTCAACTAGAACAGTTTTTGGGAATTACTACAAGTAAATGGGTTAAATAATACTATTATGAGGATTTTCAGGATTGTGTACATAAATATTGAAAATGGCAATTGATGTATTCAAAATAAGTAAAGTATAAATAATCCTGTACATCCTGTAATCCTGAATATCCTGATTCAGACAAATTCCGTGTTTCCTTCCATACTCCCAAATTATTAGGTTTGGATGTCCTCAACCAAGAATTGTTAGACCGGACAATGATTGCTACAGATGGTTCAGCTAACAAATCTAACTTAGGCGCAAATGCTATTTTAGGTATTTCTTTAGCAGCAGCCAAAGCAGGTGCAGCAGCTTTAGATATTCCCCTCTATCGCTATTTGGGTGGACCTTTGGCGAATCTATTGCCAGTCCCTTTAATGAATGTGATCAACGGTGGAGCGCACGCATCTAATAACGTTGATTTTCAAGAGTTTATGATTGTTCCTATCGGTGCGCCTTCTTTTAAAGAAGCATTGCGTTGGGGTGCGGAAGTATTTGCGACTCTCAGCAAAGTGTTAGATGATAAAGGTTTGCTGACTGGTGTGGGTGATGAAGGTGGTTTTTGTTAGGCTAAAGTTAATATTCTTGATTTAGTAATGCCACAGTACGATTTATATCACAATCAAGTTAAAAATGCTCTAACCAAAGATGGATGGGTAATTACCGATGACCCCTTTATACTAGAATACAAAGGCTTGCGTTTATATGCTGATTTAGGAGCAGAAAAATTATTTGCTGCCCAGAAGATGCAGCAAAAGATTGTAATTGAAATAAAAGTTTTTAATAGCCCTTCTTTAATTACAGAATTAGAAAAAACATTAGGACAATATAATATTTATGTTAGTTTAATTAAAAGAATCAATCCAGAACGTAAATTATATTTAGCGATTCCTGAAGCTGCTTATCAAGACTTTTTTCTTAAACCAGCTATTCAAGATATTTTAAGTGATCAACAGCAGATTAATTACATTATTTTCGATCCAATTCAGGAGGTAATTGTACAATGGATAAGTTAGAAAAATACAGAAGAATTATAGTTAGTATTGTGAAAAAACACGCTCAATATCAACCTAGTCATGGAAAAATTGAGGCTTTGTGTATTTGTGATCAAGAATCTGATAATTATTTGTTAATGGATACAGGTTGGGATAAAACAGGTAGGGTTCATGCAGTGGTATTTCATCTGCGAATTATTGATGGTAAAATCTGCATTGAATGGGATGGTACAGAAAGGGGAATAACTGCGGAATTATTGGAATTAGGAGTAGAAAAGGATGATATTATTTTAGGGTTTATTCGTCCTGAATATCGGCAGTTTACAGATTTTTCTGTGGCTTAATTTTGAATTTTTGCTTTTTCCACTTTCTCAACTTGCTTGGGTGCTTCCATTTCGTTGAATAGTCGAATAGCTTCATTAAAATTGGTGTGGCTTTTCTCAATTTCAGCCATCTTTTGATATAGCAATTATGGGTTGGATACAATACAATTGAGTACGGTGTTTACCTGCCACTACAGGTTTTGCGATTTATTGACTGTATCTCACTCAAGTGCATACCGCTATATGTTCAACCTATTTGGTATACTAAACACGGTTGGGAAATTAACTTTTACAGGATTAGGAAAAACATAGATTTGTAGGGGTTTAGCACTGCTAAACCCCCTACCGATAGAATCGAACGATTAAGCCGTTTTTAGTATAGTTTGTTTGTTTATTCTTTAGTTTGTTGTTTTTTGCAAATTGAGAATCAACCAATAATTACCATGTTTATCTGGTATTCTTATTAAATCACCTATAGAAAAATTAGCATTAAGACAAGAATCAATTACACATTTTTCCGAATAAATTCTACTCATAAAAGACTCTTGATAAAAGTTTTTCTTGGTAATTTCTTCGTTACAAGTGAAATCAGTCCATATTTCTCCATTTTTACTTAGAAAAGTAGATAAATATTTTAATGTATTGAATGGATTCTATAAGTGCATCATAATTTGCATTGCAAAAATTACATCAAAATATTGATTTTCAAAAGGTAATTTGTTAATATCAGCTTTATAATAAACAACTGATGATAGAGTTGATATCTCTTTAGCTTTTTTTAGCATAGCCTCAGAAATGTCAATGTTAATAATTGTTTTCGACTCAGAATAAAGCTTTTGCATTCTACCGAAGCCGCTACCAACATCAAGTATAACTTTATTTTTTGTTTTTATTTTATTTAATAACCTTAGCTCCTAACAATGCTTGAACTAAAGGGTTTGATAAGAAAAAGTTGATTTTAGCAAATATCAACATAATAAATGAACTAAAGGTAAAGGGTTTGATAAGAAAAAGTTGATTCTAGCTAAATCATAGATATATATAGAAATTTTATTTATTTCAGTATAAAACATACCAGATGAATTTATATTAGCAAATAAAGATTTTTGTAATTATTCGTTACATAGTCTCTACACATATTTAACTACAGATGTAGCGATTGTTTGTCTACGTTTTACTTTTTACTCAGTAAAAGTTTACCATTGCCCCCACTATTGGAAATCTTCTTTAATCTCAGCCGATTTTCCCCCAGAAACACATAAACTAGCGATTGGGTTATTAGTAAACTGTAAAGGTTAAACCCTGACGACATACTCAAAATCAAGGACAAACCACGAATGACTAAATTTCTAGACACCGCTATTGAAGCCATTGTCTCCCGCGAAATCCTCGACTCACGGGGAAGACCTACACTAGAAGCGGAAGTACATTTAGCTGGTGGTGCAGTGGGACTCGCACAAGTTCCTAGCGGGGCTTCTACAGGCACATTTGAAGCCCATGAACTGCGGGATGGGGATAAAAGCCGTTATGGTGGTAAAGGAGTCCTCACCGCGGTAAAAAACGCCAATGAGATATTAGCACCCAAATTATTAGGTTTGGATGTCCTCAACCAAGAATTGTTAGACCGGACAATGATTGCTACAGATGGTTCAGCTAACAAATCTAACTTAGGTGCAAATGCCATTTTAGGTATTTCTTTAGCAGCAGCTAAAGCAGGTGCAGCAGCTTTGGATATTCCTCTCTATCGCTATTTAGGTGGACCTTTGGCGAATCTATTGCCAGTCCCTTTAATGAATGTGATCAACGGTGGAGCGCACGCATCTAATAACGTAGACTTTCAAGAGTTTATGATTGTTCCTATCGGTGCGCCTTCTTTCAAAGAAGCATTGCGTTGGGGTGCGGAAGTGTTTGCCACTCTCAGCAAAGTGTTAGATGATAAAGGTTTGCTGACTGGTGTGGGTGATGAAGGTGGTTTTGCACCTAATCTAGAATCTAACCAAGTGGCTTTAGAATTGCTGGTAGCGGCGATTAAACAAGCTGGTTATAAACCTGGTGAAGAAGTAGCTTTGGCTTTAGATGTGGCTGCAAGTGAATTTTACAAAAATGGACAATATGTTTATGATGGTAAATCCCATAGTCCTGTTGAGTTTATTGATTATTTAGGTCAGTTGGTTGACCAATATCCCATTGTTTCCATTGAAGATGGTTTACATGAGGAAGATTGGCAAAGTTGGCAATTACTAACTCAGAAAATTGGCTCAAAAGTACAATTGGTGGGTGATGATTTATTTGTAACTAACGCTACCCGCTTACAAAAAGGCATTGAACAAAAAGCCGCTAACTCGATTTTGATTAAGTTAAATCAAATCGGTTCACTAACTGAAACTTTGGAAACCATTGATTTAGCCACTCGCAACGGTTTCCGCTCAGTAATTAGCCATCGTTCCGGTGAAACTGAAGATACAACCATTGCTGATTTAGCTGTAGCTACTCGCGCCGGTCAAATTAAAACAGGTTCTCTATGTCGTAGTGAACGGGTAGCTAAATACAATCGTTTACTCAGAATTGAAGATGAATTAGGCGATCGCGCCGTCTATGCTGGTACTGTTGGTTTAGGACCAAAATAGGCAATTGGTGATTGGTAATTGGTGATTGGTGATTGGTGATTGTAAACAGCATTACCCATTACCCATTACCCATTACCCATTACCGAATTAAGGATAAAACCCAACTTTAGGTAATCCCAAGGTTTCATGCCAGCCTAGCATCAGGTTCATACATTGAATTGCTTGACCGGCTTGACCTTTTATCAGGTTGTCAATGGCTGACATGACGATAACGCGACCAGTGCGGGGGTCAACTTCTATGCCGATATAACAATTGTTACTGCCACACGCCCATTTAGTTTGGGGATAAGTGCCACTATTGCAGATTTTCACCCAAGGGGAATTACGATAAAAGGCACTGTAGATGGTAATCAGGTCATCACGGACTAAACCAGGATCGCGCATAGTGGCGTACACAGTGGCTAAAATCCCCCGCACCATAGGGATGAGGTGGGGTGTAAATTGGATTTTTACGTCATGACCTGCCAATTCACTACAAATTTGCTCAATTTCTGGGGTGTGGCGGTGTCTACCGACGTTATAAGCACCTAGAGAGTTATCAGCTTCGGCTAACAACAGGTTAACTTTGGCTTGTCTGCCGCCCCCAGATGTGCCGGATTTGGCATCAATAATGGCTGTTTCGGGAACTATTAACCCTTGTTTTAAAAGTGGGGAAAGTGCCAGTAAACTGGCTGTAGGATAGCAACCGGGACAGCCAATTAGATTTGATTCGGCAATGCGATCGCGGTACAATTCTGGTAAACCATAAACTGCTGTGGCGGCTATAGTGCGATCGCTTCTTTCTGTACCATACCAATCTGTATAAGTTTTCAAATCACCAAAGCGATAATCAGCACTCAGATCCAGTACCTTACAACCTTTTTCTATAAGTTGGGGAGCAATTTGGCAAGCCAGTCCATTGGGTAAAGACAGAAATACCACTTCACAACGACTAGCAATAATATCCGGTTGTACTGCTTCAATGGGCAAATTTACTATATTACCGAACTGTGGGTAAAGGTCAGCAAAGGATTTACCTGCACTACTTTCACCACCTAAATAAACAATTTCCACTTGAGGATGATCCATCAGCAGTCGCACTAGCTGTACTCCGCCATACCCTGACGCGCCAACAATTCCAACTGGTACGCGTCTTAAATTTCCCATGATCTTAAATCCTTATCTACTTTTAGTTATCTATTATCAATCATCAGCAGTCAAGCTACTAACTAATTACTGATGACTTCTGATTGAACTTTCGCTGCATTGTATAGCAAAGCGGATCTTTTAGCGTACCTATAATCACAAATATCTTTAAAAAATAATCACACTCATAGTGTGTAGAAAATCAGTACCACTAAAGATTATGTTTGCTATGTGACAGAAAATTCTCAACTTCAAAAATTTGGCGAATACATTCGCACAATCAGAAAAGCACAAAATCTTTCCCAAGAACAGTTAGCAGAACTGTCAGGACTACATCGCAACTACATCGGTGGTGTTGAACGTGGTGAAAGAAATATTGCTTTGTTAAATATTATCCGTATTGCTCAGGCTTTGGGAATGTCACCCAGTGAATTATTAAAAGGTTTAGACTAAATGGTATTTCCTTATGCCAGTATTCCAGTTGAAAAATGGGCAGATAAAACAAAAGAACTGATAGAAGAACATCCTCTCAAGCCAAATGTTATTAGAGAGGTTGCTTTAAAGAGTTGGCAGCTTTTATGGCAAACAAAAATAGGAGAGGAAGACACATATTTGAGCCTGGCAGAAATTGATCCACCAGCTATTATGGTGGGTTATTTTTTTGAAAAACTCTTTGCCAAAGAATTGCAAAAGCGTTATCCAGAGGAATGGAGAGGAACACAAAGTAAAGATGAAAAAGATATTGTTTATCTAAAGGATACAAGATATTCAATAGAGATAAAAACTTCTGGTCAGCTTGGCACAAAAATTTTTGGAAATCGCAGCTATGGTCAAAAAGCAAAAGATGAAAATAATGAGGAGCTTGCTAAAAAAGAAAAGTCTGGTTATTATATTACAGCTAATTTCTACCAGCAAAGTTTAACATTATTAAGATTCGGTTGGATAGACCATGAAGATTGGAATGCACAAAAATCAGCAACAGGTCAGGCATCTGGTTTAGATCAAAAAGTCTATGAGCATAAACTTTTTACAATATCAGGAGAATATATTTTAGATTCTCCTGTTAATTTATTATGCAAAGTTGGTGATGTAATTGCGAATGAGATGAATAAGGAAGGAATAAAAATTATTCAGGAATTAAGTGATTATCAAGGTAATAATCAAACTGTTAAAAAAGCCAAAGCGCAGGAAAAATATCACAATATACTTAAATTGAATTCGGGGATTGAAAAATTTGCGCTGGGTAAAAACATAATAAATAGTGTTTGGTGGTGGTTAACTTAAAAATACAAAAATACCTTTATAGAAATAAAGACATTTGTTCTACTTGACAACTTTGTTCTTTCAAAAAAGTTTCAATTCTATTAGCAGCAATATCACAGTAATCTTGACGAATTTCAAAACCAATTACTAGCCGATTTAAATCTAAAGCTACCATAGCAGTAGTACCTGAACCCAAAAATGGATCTAGGATAATTTGATTTTGATTTGAAGATGCTTGAATTATTCTTTGAATGACAGCAGAGGGAAACTGTGCTGGGTGTGGTGTTCTTTCTTTTGAAGATCGGTTTTGTCCAGAAGTTACTTTCGGAAATTCCCAAACATCAGTAGGATTTTTACCTAAAGGATTAACCCTGATTTTACCATTCTTTTTTTGATTGGGATATTTAACATTAGGATCACGAATATCGTCAAGATTAAAAGTATAAGCTTCTGAATTTTTTACATACCATAAAAATTTCTCATTTCTAGGTGAAAAGAACTTACTTCCTGCGACTCCAGCACCATAATTCCAAACAATTTCCTGAATTAAATAAAAAGGAATTTTATCCCAAAGTAAATAGGAAATAGGAATTGCTTTAGCACGATTTTTAATAGATAAATAACCTAAATTTAGCCAAAAAGCTCCATCACATAAAGTCAGACGATAAACTTCTTTTATCCATTGTTCACACCAATTTATATAATCGTCTAATGGCAATAAATTTTCATATTCCTTGCCAATATTATACGGCGGACTGGTGACAGTTAAATTAATTGATTCATCTGGTAAAATTTTCATTGCCTCTAAACAATCTAAATTGTAAATGAGACAATTAGACGTTTGAAAGTAGGGTTTACCTAGTAATTTACTTATATCATTGAAATTCATAGCTTAATAATCTGTGTATATGGTACTCTAAACTGCTGATAGTATATATGAACTATTTTATTAGCAAGTAACAGTTTAGTTATCTCACAAAAGCTCTAATTCCGATAAACAAGCTACAATCTAAAATAAGAAATTGTTAAAAAACTTTACGTTAATAGCTGGAAATTTTCTGTGTCACAGCCTAATATTACCCAAACCTTTAAATTTGATCCTATTGAGTCCGCTTTGGCCGATCTCAAAGCCGGTCGTGTCATCGTTGTTGTAGATGACGAAAATCGAGAAAATGAAGGTGATTTAATTTGCGCCGCCCAATTTGCCACCCCGGATATGATCAACTTCATGGCTGTAGAAGCCAGAGGGCTGATTTGTTTGGCAATGACAGGCGATCGCCTTGATGAACTAGACTTACCATTAATGGTCAGCAAACTCACAGATACTAACCAAACCGCCTTTACTGTTAGTATTGATGCTGGTCCCCATTTGGGCGTTAGCACTGGCATTTCCGCCGAAGACCGCGCCCGCACCATCCAAGTCGCCCTCAACCCAGACACAAAACCGGAAGAATTACGCCGTCCAGGTCATATTTTTCCCCTGCGGGCTAGACCGGGAGGCGTACTCAAACGGGCTGGACATACAGAAGCCGCTGTAGACCTATCCAGACTAGCGGGACTCTATCCAGCCGGGGTAATTTGCGAAATTCAAAACTCTGATGGTTCAATGGCGCGGTTACATCAGTTAATGGAATATGCCAAAAATCATCACCTGAAAATTATTAGCATTGCTGATTTAATCAGTTATCGTCTCCAAAATGATCGCCTGATATATCGAGAAATCATTACCAAACTCCCCAGCCAGTTCGGTCAATTTGATATTTACGGCTACCGTCACACCCTAGATAATACAGAACACGTTGCCATTGTCAAGGGAGATCCGGCAAATTTTGGAGATGAAGCCGTGATGGTGCGAATGCACTCGGAATGTTTAACAGGAGATGCTTTAGGTTCTCTGCGCTGTGACTGTCGGATGCAGTTACAAGCCGCATTAAAAATGATTGAAAATGCTGGTCAAGGTGTCGTTGTTTACCTACGTCAAGAGGGACGGGGTATAGGCTTAGTTAACAAGCTCAAGGCCTATTCTTTACAAGATATGGGACTGGATACGGTGGAAGCAAATGAGCGTTTAGGGTTTCCTGCTGATTTGCGTGATTATGGTATGGGAGCGCAAATTCTCATGGATTTGGGTATTAAAAAAATTCGTTTGATCACTAATAATCCCCGTAAAATTGCTGGTGTCAAAGGTTATGGATTAGACGTGGTAGATCGTGTTCCCCTCTTAATTGAGTCTAATGATTTTAATTCCTATTACCTAGCTACTAAAGCTAAGAAATTGGGACATATGCTGTTACAAACTTATCTAGTTACAGTTGCCATACATTGGCAAGATGAACCGGAATCGGTGACTGAACGTTATGAACGATTAGAGAAATTACGGTATTTATCCAAAAATCAACATTTATTGTTACAGGAAGAAGCCCGTCCATTAGGAATCGCTTTATTTGATCAACCCTCTTTAACTGTACATTTAGGTTTTGACCAAGCTAATATTGCTGAATCCAATTGGTATCAACAAAAAGGTCATCCTTACCTGCAAGCAATTTGCCAGATTTTAGATGAAATTGCAACTTTACCCTATATTCAGAAAATGGAATTTCTGATTGCGATAGGTAGCGATCCTTTGAGTAATTTGCAAGTACAGTTAGATAGGCAAACTTTCGCTGATGGTGTACTACCTTCTTCTTTAAAAGGTATTTTTCAAACACAGCACATTTACAGTTTTAGTAAGTAGGGTTTGCTGAATTTCCATAGATTAATCATAGCTTTAGTTTTATAACTAGAGCTATTTGTTGATTATTTATGTATGCTTGAATAACCCCACAAATAAAAGTTGCTATCAACTAGAAATTAGCAAGGACAAAAAGTATAATTTTTACTATTTATAATAATTTGTGGGTTATAGACGGATAACCAACTAAGAATAAAGTCATGCTTGTAGAATTTAGTGTAGAAAATTATCGTTCAATCCAAGAAAAGCAAACATTGAGTATGGTAGCTGCTGATAATGAAACCATGCTAGATAGTAATACTTTTTCTGTACCTGATAATGATGATTTACGCTTAGTTACAAGTGCTGCTATTTATGGTCCAAATGCTTCAGGTAAAAGTAATTTACTCAAAGCTATACAAGTGCTGAAAAATCTTGTCATGAAATCAGCTAGTAGAATGCAAATTGGGGATAAATTACCTGTTGAACCATTTAGATTAAATAGTGAATCAGCAAAAAAGCCTAGTAGTTTTGAAGTGATTTTTATTCATGAAAAAATTCGTTATGAATATGGAGTTTCTTTAAATCGAGAACGAGTATTTGAAGAGTGGTTAATTGCTTATCCGAATGAAGTTCAACAAAACTGGTTTTCTCGTGAATATCTGCCAGATGATCCAAAGTTTCAACCAGATGAAGGATATAAATGGTCTTTTGGTAAAGGATTAAAAGGGGAAAAAAAGCGTATTCAAAGATTTGTTCGTTCTAATTCTTTATTTATATCTCATGCTGCACAAAATAATCATCCTCAATTAACAGAGGTATTCGATTTTTTCCAAGATGAACTAAAAATTATTCTTCATATAGATACACCCTTCATAGTTGATGATACAAATAATGAAGGTTATTATAATTATATGGTTAAATTACTAAATGAAGCAGATATAGGTATTGCTGATCTAAAAATTGAAATTATACCTGAAACATTAAATGATGATATGATTCATCGAATTCAACAGGAAATGCAGAAGCTAGGAATCAACGCAATAAGCAAAGATATTCCTGATTTTGGCAGATTAGATATTATCACTGTACATAAAATGAATGACTCTGATAAAACGGTAGAATTTGAAATTGATGAAGAATCTGATGGTACAAAACGCTTATTTGAAATAGCAGGATATTGGTTATATGTATTGCAAAATGGAGAAATATTAATAATAGATGAAATAGATAGAAGTTTACACCCAGTTCTTTCTAAAGCATTAATAAAAATGTTTAATAATCCAGAAATTAATAAAAACAATGCTCAATTAATATTTACAACTCATGATACTACATTATTAGATGGTGAAATATTCAGACCTGACCAAATATGGTTTACTGAGAAAGATAACAGCATGACTAAACTATATTCATTGTTTGACTTTCGACCTCGTGAAGATGAATCTTTACAAAAAGGTTATTTACTAGGTCGCTATGGTGCTATTCCTTTTATTAATGGGTTGAGTCTTTAAAAATATGTCACGGGGAAAATCTACCAATAATTTAAAACGAAGTTCCGGGAATAAAAATCCTAGAGGATACTTTTTAATTGTAGTTGAGGGTGAACAAACAGAATATAATTACTTTGAGTCTCTAAAACGTGAACTTAAATTATCAACAACTGACGTTAAAATAGTTTCCGCTAATGGTGGAGATCCTTTAGAGATTGTAAATACAGCTTATGATCTATATCAACAAAAACAATATGATCAAGTATTTTGTATATTTGATGATGATAATAAACCGGAAAAATATAAACAAGCTCTCAGCACAGCAAAAGAACATGATTTTGAATCTATAACATCAATACCCTGTTTTGAATTTTGGTTTTTACTCCATTGTTGTTATACTACCAGTCCCTTTAGTAGTTACAAAGAATTACGTCCAAAGCTAGAATCAGAAATGAGAAAAGAGGGTATTTTAAACCCAGGAGAAAATTATAATAAAAGTGATAAATTGCTATATGAAAAACTCAAATCCAATCAAGAAAAAGCAATTAGTCATGCTATTAAATTAGAGCAAAATCATCCTAACGAAAATGGATGTACAAAACCATCAACAAAAGTACATATTCTAATTGATAAACTACAAAAACAAAAAAATTTTGAATGAGCAATTATCTATTAGCAGTATTAACGCTTCTTAACTGGCGAAAAAAATGTAATTTTGGAAATAGGTAAGTTTTTGATTTTCACCTATTCCCTTTTTTCTTAACTAGCAACTTACGCGAATATTCAGCCCAAATACTTTAATTTACCCGCCCTTTTAACCAAGTTTGGATATCAGCAAAGCTGGTAAAATCTAACAATGCTTCGCTCAAATCTTCGAGAACAGGCAAAGGTAAACTAGAAATTGAGGAACGCATTTCCTCAGAGATTTTTCCAAATCGCTTAGTCAACAGTCGAATAATCACATTAACAGTTGCTTCCTCTCGTCCTTCTTCTCGTCCTTCCTCTCGTCCTTCCTCTCGTCCTTCCTCTCGTCCTTCTTCCTTAATTTCTTGGTAAACTCTAGTTTCCTTGAGTGTTATTCCTAGCATAGACTCTACCTCCATTCGGCTAAGTTTTTCAAACTTGTACACCATGATAGTCGTGATCATCTCTATTATGGCGCGACTTGATGGTTGAGGATCTTCTTCACGGGTTCTTATTAACAAATCCCGTGCTGCTGCTGGTGCTTGTTCTTCCTCTACCGTAGTCAATACCATCAATGCTACCCATAGAGGTAATTGACGAATATCCCCCAATTCATTCAAATACACTCTATGTACTTGTTCACCTTTTAGTAAGGTTCTATGAGGGTAAATGTCCCTTTGTTCGGTATTGCGAGATGGATATATTATAACTGCTTGCCAGTCACTAAATCTAACGCGGTTGCGATAGAAATATAGTGAAGATTCTGCAAATACTCTTTCATAAAGTTGTTCATCTTTTTGAAACTGCACCTCACAGAAATACACAATCCCAGCACCTTCATTTTCTGGGGGAAGAAATACTCCATCTATTTCAAACTTGGGTTCTTTGACAGCTACCGAATCAAATCGGTAAGCATCTGCATTTATGGGTGGATTTGTCAACAGTTCAAATAGCAAAGTTGGAGACTGTTGAAATAGTTTATAGAAAATGGAGTCTCGACGCATGAAGCATTCTATCTATTTGTTAAATATCCTCTAAATTTAATCACATTATTTGAGATTCTGCATAAGTTTTAACTAAATTAAATCCTCAGAATTTTGTTTTGCTAACTAATTGAAAGTTTGTAATTGCCGAAAAGAATGCAATTTCTTGAGAAACTTTTCACCATCAAAACTTAAAGGATCAACTTTCCCATTCCCCACATCTACCGCACGATGGGTTGTAATTCTATCATCTGGAACTTGACTTTGAGCAATTAACCAAGCTAAAGAATTATATTGAGCTTCTGTATATCCTGAATGTGCTTCTATATTACTTTTCCCCCAAGCATCGGTCGGGGTTTCTAGAGATACATGATAAGCAAAATTATTTACAGATGGGGATAAATTAGGATTAGTTTGCACAGTTTCCACACCATTAGCACCTTTAAAAACTGAATTACCAGCACCAAAAGCGCGTTTTTCTGGAGGAACTAAATAAATAACTTTTCCCTCTAAAGTAATGATGGCATGATAACTGGCTTGAACACTTTCATCATCATGAGGTGTTTGAAAAAAATTAATGGCGCTAGAAGTAGAATTGGTAGTTTCATGAAGGACAATAATGGCTTGATTATTACAAGGTACACCATTAACATCTGCGGTATAGCGATCGCCATAATTGCTAGGATCAACTGTAACCTGGGCAAAATTAGGTGTATAATTAGCGAAATCTCTAGTAGTTATATACAGAGGATTAATTTTTTTAATCTTTGCGGGAGACGGGATTAAATTTCGCTTTTTTTCTGGTTTAGTTATTGTTGACTGTAATTGCGCTGGTGGATATTGATACTCAGTTGTCCCTTCCGATGTTGATGCAATTGTCTGATTGTGTTGTTGTCTCGCACCCCCAATGAATACAGCCAAAGTTAGGGTAGCTAACATCAAAAAAATTAGTATTACTCTAGTCGCCCAGTCTCTAAATCTCATGTTTTTATTTAAAATTGGTAATATAGTGTAATGTTTGTGAATATTCATGGCAGAGCCAGTAACAATTATACCTGATCACCAGTGTAAAACCTATTACTTGGTTCAATTCAATGATAATGATAAGATCTTTCAATGAATTTTAGATTTTTTTCATATTCATTCCTGACTAGGGATTTTACCTACAAGCTTTATTTAATCAGATTTTTGATAATTTTTGGTCTTTAGCAGTCCTCATCTTGACTAATTGATCAGGTTAAGAGAAACTTATAACTAACGAACGTAAATACTAATCTAAAATAATAACTTTTGTAAAAATTATGAAATATATGTGCTTAAATATGGAACATTATGAGACAAGTGGCAAATTTGTATCTAAGTTCCTATCCCTAAATTTTGAGTAGGTCTGGTAAACCAGCAAAGTTCAAATATACTATCTAGGTTGGCTTTCAAAGCATGGAAACATTAGAATTCATCATTTATCCAGATGGTCGAGTCCAAGAAAAAGTCACTGGTATTATCGGTGCATCTTGTACTGAGGTAACAGCAGCCATAGAAGCCCAGCTAGGACGAGTGTTGAGTAATGAACCAACCTCAGAGTTTTTTGCCACTAACCCACAACAAAATAGTGTGGTGGATACACAAACCGCCCACAGCGAATGGTAAGTTTTCCAACTAGTTAATTTCATTGATTACAAACCACCATGTCACACTTTAGCCAAATTAAGACACAGATCCGTAATCTGGAATCCTTGAAAGATGCCCTTTCTGACTTGGGAATAGACTGGAAACCTGGACCTGGTGAGGTGCGGGGTTATCGTGGTCAAACTCATGCAGCCGAAGTCACAATTGAACAGCAAAATGGTTATGATATCGGTTTTAGATGGAATGGTCAAGAATACGAATTAGTTGCAGATTTACAATATTGGCAACAAAATCTATCTGTGGATGGGTTTGTTCGTCAAGTAACTCAACGTTATGCTTATCAAACAGTAGTTAAAGAAACTACTAAAGTTGGCTTCCAGGTAGCCGAACAACAACAACAGAAAGATGGTTCTATTCGCCTAGTAGTACAACGCTGGAGTGCGTAATGTCTAATTTGCCGCCGTCGTCACCAGAAGAGGAATATAACCGTTCCGGTTTAGAACCAGAATTAGGGAGTCTTTTGCGAGATGTCCCCGAACGTTCTGGTTTAGAACCGGAATTAGGCGGATTAGTGCGGCAAAAAGGTGTTTATGTTGATGAAATTACCTGTATTGGCTGTAAACATTGCGCCCATGTTGCCCGAAATACTTTTTTTATTGAAGAAGATTATGGGCGATCGCGTGTCCTCCGTCAAGATGGAGATATAGAAGAGGTAGTTCAAGAAGCCATAGATACCTGTCCTGTTGATTGTATTCACTGGGTTGATTACACAGAACTGAAAAATTTAGAAGCAGACAGAAAATATCAGGTAATTCCCGTAGCTGGTTATCCCGTAGAACATGGTGTAGCCATTACAGAAAAACGCCGGAAAAAACAAAAGTTAAAAAAATCTAGTTCTTAAATTACCAGCAACTTAGTGTTCAATCCTTAAATCCTATAAATCCTGATTCTGACGTAAGCATGAAACCAACATCTCAAACAGGTGCAGCATTCATCACCACCGGAACTTTAACAGGTGCGGGTATCTCCTCCACAGTCGGAGGTATGGGAATAGCTGGAGGCTTTGGTGGTGTGGGAATAGGTGCTGCTTCTGTAACTGTTGCCGGTGCGGTTGTTGGCGCTGCTGCTTATGGTGCTTTTAAAGGAATTACAGCAGGGGATAGCGCCGTTTTTGGTGCAATGGGTATTGGTGCTATTGGTGGTGTTGGCGTTTCTAATGTTATCGGTGGCATAGGATTTGTTGCACCTAAAATTGGTTTAGCTTTTGGTATTGGTACAGTATCAATGACAGGAATTGGTGCAGTTTTAGGACTTGCTGCTTATGGTGTGGCTAAATTATTAGATGATTCTGAATTTAGGGAAACTCCCATGCAAGTTTTTGAACGCATGGAAACAAAAGTTTTAAATAATGATGATTATTATTATTTGGAAGCATTACTAGAATTATCTGGTGATGATATAAATGCCAAATTTACAGCTTTAGAAATTGAGGAAGAATTAAAACAATTAAAGTCCAAAATCCAAGGTAAATCTCCTCAATTTAAACCAGAAGTTGAACCCAAAATATTAAATATAACTCCTCAAATAACGGAAGTTTGGCAATGTGTAAAAACTCTCAAAGGACACACAGCCACCGTGAATAGTCTTGCTATTCATCCTGATAATAAAACCTTAGTTAGTGGTAGCAATGACAGACAAGTTAATTTATGGAATTTGCAAACTAGAAAGTTGCTATATACTTTTTCTGGACAAGCTGAAGCTGTGTTATCTGTAGCTATTAGTCCCGACGGAAAACAGGTAATTAGTGGTAGTGTAGATCGGAAAATCAGCAGTTGGGAATTAGAAACAAAAAAATATAATCGCACATTCTCTTATTTAAGTTCTCCCTATAGTCATAATGGTTTTGTTAATGCACTTGTTTTCAGTCCCAATGGTAATATTATTGTTAGTGGTAGTACGGATAAAACTATCAGAGTTTGGGGAAGTTATACAGGAACGATTAAACACACTTTAAATGGACATACAGATGCAGTTTTAGCTATTGCTATTAGTCCTGATTCTACAACTCTTGTTAGTGGCAGTGCTGATAAAACTATCAGAATCTGGAATTTACAAACTGGTGAACCACTTTATACCATTAATCAGCATTTAGCAGCAGTAAATACATTAGCAATTACTGCCGATAATCAAACCCTGATTAGTGGTGGTGCAGATAGTACAATCAAATTATGGAATCTCCATACTGGGGAATTGCAATACACGTTCAATAAACACTCAACGGACATTTCTGCGATCGCTATTCACCCTGATGGTAAAATTATTGCTAGTAGTAGTCAAGATGGAATTATCAAACTTTGGAATCTTGAAACTGGGGAATTGCTAGAAACTATTTCTGGGTTTAGTCCCCTAGCTTTCAGTCCAGATGGTAAAATATTGATTAGTGGTGGTAAAGGTGGCACTCTCAAGATTTGGCGGCAGGTTCATAGCAGTGATGATTTACCCTTAACTGGGGAATGGTGGGAAATTTTAGGCATAGAACCGAAAACTCACCCCAAAGATGTCAAACTTGCCTACTTGAGATTAGCCAGATTATATCATCCTGATATTAACACTTCTGTCAGTGCCAAAACTGCCATGCAAGCAGTCAATCAAGCATATCAAAAGTTTCAGCTTATGAATAGCTTGTAAAATATATATCGCTTCATCAGTATTAATACCTCAATTTTTTTTAATTGTTTATATTGCATATTCGGAAAAAACGTTATAAATTGTTAGGTTGTAGGGGAATAATATATTTTGTCATGTCAATGATCAATTCCTGATTAAGCAGATATACTCTATTGAAGTGATTTTACACGGAGAATAAAGTGCATTTTCAGAGATTGAAAAAACTGCTAAATATGATGCAGTTAGATTTTGACATTGACCGAGTTTTAGTATTTTGACTGGATTGATATTTGCTATTTCAAAGTTATCATGAAAAGGGCATAAAGAATAATTAAAGGTGCATCTACTCCCAACAAATCTACTATCCAAATGGAGTTAGTCTGGTAATGCAACTAAACAAATTAGAGACAAGTAAAAATATAGAAAATGAAGCTTGGCTTGCATTAGAGAATTCAATTCTCTACTACAAAGGTCAGCCAGTAGGAACTCTAGCGGCTTATGATTCATCCGTAGAAGCCCTAAATTACGACCAATGTTTTATCCGAGATTTTGTTTCTTCGGCTTTAATTTTTTTGATTAAAGGCAGAACAGATATTGTCAAAAATTTCCTAGAAGAAACATTAAAGTTGCAACCGAAAGAAAAGGCCTTAGATGCCTATAAACCCGGTAGAGGGCTAATTCCAGCCAGTTTCAAAGTTGTTTCTGCCAATGGGGAAGAATTTTTAGAAGCTGATTTTGGTGAACACGCTATTGCTAGAGTTACACCTGTAGATTCTTGTTTATGGTGGCTAATTTTATTACGGGCTTATGTCGTCGCTACAAATGATTCTTCCTTAGCTTATCAACCTGAATTCCAAACAGGAATTAGGTTAATTATGGATATCTGTTTGGCCAATCGTTTTGATATGTACCCCACGCTGTTAGTTCCTGACGGTGCTTGTATGATAGATAGACGCATGGGGATTTATGGGCATCCTTTAGAAATTCAAGTTCTATTTTTTGCGGCTTTACGGGCTGCGAGAGAATTACTAATTTGCACAGGGAATGGGGATATTATCGAAGCAATTGATAACCGCTTACCTTTATTATGTGGACATATTCGTCAGCATTATTGGATAGATATTAATCGTCTGAATGCAATTTATCGCTTTAAAGGTGAAGAATACGGAAAAACTGCGGTCAATCTTTTCAATATTTATGCAGATTCTTTACCTTATTATGAATTAGATAAATGGCTACCGAAAAAAGGTGGTTATTTTGCGGGAAATGTTGGACCATCACAAATGGATACTCGGTTCTTTACTCTGGGAAATTTGATGGCTGTGATTTCTGATCTTTCTACTGAAGAACAGTCCCAAGCCATTATGAATCTGATTGAAAAACGATGGGATGATTTAGTAGGAGATATGCCTATTAAAATCTGTTATCCTGCCTTACAAGGTGAAGAATATCGAGTAGTCACAGGATGTGATCCCAAAAACATTCCTTGGTCATATCATAATGCCGGAAGTTGGCCTGTTTTAATGTGGATGTTAGCAGCAGCAGCAGTGAAAACCAAAAAACCACAGTTAGCAGAAAAAGCCATTGAAATTGCTACAGCTAGACTGAGTGAAGATGAATGGCCAGAATATTACGATGGTAAAAAAGGGAGATTAATTGGTAAACAAGCGAGGAAATATCAAACTTGGACAATTGCTGGATTTTTATTAGCAAAGGAACTCATAGATAATCCTGATTATTTACCATTAATCAGTTTTGATAAATTACCTCCAGATGTGGTTTCTAGGGCTTGTGAATTTGAAGTTGGCAATATAGATCCTTATCTGTCTATGTAGTCAAATATCTGTTAACAATGAATATCTTTTCTTTAGCCTCTTGATAATTATATGGGGCTTTTTTTACATTGAAATTTTAGATCCTATAGAGGTTTAGCATTGCTAAACCCTTACCTCAAAGAAACTTAACAATTAATCTTGGCGTTGAGTCAATAATTAAACAAAGATACTTTGGTAAATTAACGCCATGATAATTGCCGCAGTTGCACCAATCAAGGTATTAATAATATTGACAACTTCATTGGTAAGCCAAGTATATTTAGATTGCAAAGTTGCACCAATGACACTTTCTAAATTGGTAGCGATAAATGCAGCTAAGACAGTCCAAATTATCCCCAGAGGATTAATTAAATTTACTCCCCAACCAATGAGTGCGATCGCTATTGATGCTACCATACCAGCTAGAGTTCCTTCTAAACTTACCGCCCCTTCTGTCCCTCTAGGAACTGGTTGCAATGTCGTAATTAAAAAGGTGCTTTTACCATAAGCTTTACCAACTTCACTCGCGGTAGTATCAGATAGTTTCGTGCTAAAACTGGCGACATAACCCAAACATAGTAAATATTTAAAATCAGGGAAAAACAACAGTCCCAACGCACAGAAAGCCGCTATTAATGCTGAACCCCATACGTTTTCTGGACCTCTTGCACCGGCACGCTTTTCGGCAATTCCTGCGGCTTCTTTTTCGGCCATACCAATCCGTGTTACCCCAGAACCAACAAGAAAATAAAACACTACCACTAGATATCCTGGCCAACCTAGTGTTCCCCAAATGATAATTCCCAATAACCCAGCATTAAGTATACCTGCGGGCGTGAGCAACTTTTTCGGAATAATGGCTACTATTCCCAGTAAAATCGTATTTAAGCCTAATCCCATTAACCAGGGATTTAAAGAATCAATCAAAGACAACATGGCTGCTAAATTATGAGTATTTTTGCCATAATATTATCAGATATAACTGCTCGATCTATGAACAAAATTTTATTTCATCTCGCTTTTCCCGTTGCTGATATTCCCCAAACCAAAGCCTTTTATGTGGACGGTTTAGGCTGCATACCCGGAAGAGAAAGCCCTCATGCTTTGATTCTCAATCTTTATGGACATCAATTAGTAGCTCATGTTACTAAGGATATTTTAACACCACAAAAAGCCATTTATCCGCGACATTTTGGCCTAATTTTTACCAAAGAAGAAGATTGGCAAGAATTACTAGCAAGGGCAAAAAACAAAGATCTAAAATTTCGAGAAGAACCAAAAAACCGCTTTACTGATTCTCTCCTAGAACATCGCACTTTCTTTTTAGAAGATCCTTTTTATAACTTAATGGAATTTAAGTATTATTGTCATCCAAAGGCAATTTTTGAAGGTACTGAATATACTGCAATTGGTGATAAAACTTAGAGGGCAGTAAATAAGCCACATATACTCATAGTATAAATACAGCGGTTTCCGCTCTTATGAGGTACAAAGTTGAATCATGAAACTCTTGTAGTGCGGGCATCTTGCCCGCTAGATATGTACCTCATAACACCGCGAAGTGCTGTAAGAACCTTGATTTTTCATTAGTCCACTTTTGGTAAATCTAAATTCATGGTTTTAGTGGTGCTATTAAGGCTTTTGCTACTATTCTTAAAGCCCTAATATCTGTTAACATTAAAGGATGTAATATTACGGGTAAAATTACTTCTTTGTCTATACCAAGTTGCGAACTTTCCGCAGGTAAAATCATCAAATCATAAGGTGTCCAAATAGATGTAAAATTTAACTGCTTTAACATTTCGACATCAGAATTTAAATCATTGATAAAATCACTATTAGGACGCATTTGCACAGCACCAGCTAACCAAGTACCATAAGCAACTATAGTCCCTTTATGGGGTGAAGAAATGGTGATAAATCGCTGGACTCTATCTATTCCCCCCAACCGCTGAATATAATAACGGCTAACAAGACCACCCATGCTAAAACCAACTAAATCAAATGGTTGTTCTGCTTCAAAGGTAGTAGCTATATAATTAGCTACCTGCTGCGCTAATTTATCCAGAACCTCAGCACCATTATTAGGGACTAAATCCACCGTATGCACAGACAAACCTTGTTCTCTGAGATAAGATGCCATTTTATTGAAAACTGCCCCAGTATCGTTAATCCCATGCACTAATAAAACGGGATTTTGCTGTTTTGTTGCCATAATCTTGATTATTTATCTCAGTATTGTAATCGAAAATATACAAAATATACCAGATTGGTGACTGCCGAAAAATTATTAAGATTTATTAAATAAGTTCTCATAATCTTATAGTTATAATAAGATTTAATAATTAATTTGCGTTATTTACCGGATACCGTTGTTAAAATAAAAAACCTAAAAATAATTACTAGTACAGTACAGCGTAAGTAAGATAACCATTAAAAGTCCCTAAAAAGCTTATACAATCTGCTTTTTAATTTTTAATTGTTAATTTTTAATTCCGCCCTGCGGTGCTAGTAGTAAATGTAGGCTTTGAATTAGCAAGCAGTATGTCTAATAATTGGCCGCAGATAACGCAATCAAATGTAATATTACCCGTGATTTTTCATAATTTCGGTCACATTCTAGACTATTCAAACCAGGAGCATTTTTTATGGGCTTTATCAAAAATATCATTGCGGGTATCGTGGGTTTTATTACCGGACTTTTTGGTAAAAAAGGTAATAACTACTACTTAGAGCTAAAAGAAGAAGCTGAAGAAGCTAATGTTACTCAAGCACCAGCAACAGTAGCACCAAAAGCTGAACCAAAAGTTACACCAGCAGCAGTAAAAGTTATTAAGCCTGAACCCGTGAAAATATCAGCCCCCACGGAAACCAATTTTGCCACCAAATATCTCATTCCTCTGAATAGTCCTCGTCGTCGTCCAGGGGTAAATATGAATGTCTTTTTAGATATGGCCCGTCAGGTGAAAACCCCAGGCTAAATACCCAGTTAGCTGTTACGCATCTAAATTTGATCATCCTAATAGCTAGATGTTGTGGTGCGGGCATCTTGCCCGCTACAATCATACAAATTAATTGCAAGAGTTATCTTTAGCGGTTCGCATTGCGCCTAATATAGTGGAAACAATAACACAACGCTTTGCTGTGCCACCAGGTTTACTAGATAGGGTGATTTTGCCGAGTGGAGGTGTCACACCACCAATATCATCAAACCGGACTCGTCTTACACCGTTATCCAATTCTAATGTTGAGTTGGGATCTAACTGCACACTGTCATCTAAATCATTCCACTTTATCATAGGATTATTTAGGTCAGATTCCTTTTCCTCGTGAACAGCCCATTGCAGAATATTATTCTGTGTGCGGAAACTAGCTTGATATTTCACTTTTTCTTTTTTTGCTTGACTTTGGGCTTGACGCTTGGCCTGATAAACTTGGTCTTGGGCAATATTTAAGTGCTGAGTCTTGATCAAAGCGAACCAGCTTGGTGCAGCTATTGCTGATAGTATACCAATCATTAATAGTGCTGTCATCATTTCTATAAACGTAAAACCGCTATTAGAGCGATTATTTTGTAAATAATTCATCCCTGATTATTTGCAAGCAAAACATATATATATTGCGATGTGGGATGATTTTTTATATGCCGTTTTTTTCTGAATTTTTGATTTTTTTATAGCTATTGTGAAATTATTACTTTATGAACCAGTGTCAAGAGTCGGACAACTAACTTTTTAAGTTAATGATTAATAGCCACTTTTTGCTCCTTGAACTATGGCATTAGCCGTGGGAAAATAACTTTTTTGCTCATCTCTATATTTTATTCTATCTGGATCGCTTTCTCTACGAGCTAGGGCATTACCCCGAATAAATACCTTTGCTGTTGTATTGGCTTTATCTACACAAACATAAAACCCGGTCATACCATTACTTGTCGTTATTTTTGACCATGTAATTGGAGGTGTTGTGGTATTAGCTGGACAGGTGGCCGCTGGTGGAGAATCTGGTGGTTTTGTTTGATCTACGTAATCAATTAACACATTAGCATCAGTAGTATAAGCAGCAGTTGCAGATTTCTGCCAATTGTTCATGGCATCTTCTACAGTGTTGGATTGAGCTATATTAAAGGGATTAAAACCTGGATTATTTTTTTTAATTTGCCATCTACTAATCCGAGCAGCCTTAGACCAAATAGTGCTGCTAGAATTGTCTAGATAATAGACAACCAATGAAGAATTATCTTCTCCTGCACTATTATTATCTGGAATTTCTCGTTTCCAAAAAACTAATATAGGAGCTTTAGTATCATCATTTGGGTAACGCAGTTGAGGTTTTATTGCGTTAATACCAGCAGCATCATAAATATAAATAGCTTCTTGTAAATCACGAGAAATATAATCCAGTGCTATTTGGATTTCTTGCTCAGAATTTATCTTAATTTGCTCATTGCTATCTGTGGTTATCACACTAATCATAAACTCTAGTAATAGTGTGATAATTATAGATGACATCGCTAAAGCTACTAACAATTCAACGAGAGTAAAACCAGCAGATTTATCAAGAGATTTTGAGGCTTTGAATTGATTTTTGAATATAAATTTAAGTATCTTGATTATCATTGTATTGTCCTTTTTTAAATGCACCAAAGGCAGATTTTCAGATGTTTCTGTTTTAGATTAAATTATTGCACGGTGGGGATTTTACTCGCTTTTTATGGGAAAATTAATGGTGAATTTGATTGAATTAACCTCAGGGATAAACCAATTTATTGACAAGGTTGATTATTAAAAAGGCGCAAACGGGAACATAAACTGCCAAAAGTGGTACTACCGCTAATCTCAACTGTTGTTATCAAGATTGGCGCTTGTTTATTAACTAAAATACCACCTGTCCTAGACCCTAGAATAGTTTGATTAAAATTCAAATCTTCTCTATATACTCTAATCGCTAGACGATAGCCATCACTTGTTTTAGTATCTGCGGGCTTTATTTGAGCCGCTTGAATGTAAAATTCATCAAATGGGGTATCTTTATCTGGTTGACAAGTTGAAGTTGGATTAATTGGATTACAGTTAGCAATGATGGTGCTGTTTTTATTAAACAGATACAAATTTGTATCTGTTTGTTGAGGAACCAGCATTGCTGTTTCTAGATTTATAGGAGTATTTTGAGTTTCTGTAATTACTTCAGTGGGCGCTGAAATTGAATTATTGCTGACACCATTAATAAATGTCTTAGCAGCTTGAACGGCTTTTTCCATACCTTTCGACTGCACCCGGACAGCCGTGGACATGACCAGGACGGGTGATATAGTAACCAAGAGAATAGCAATGAAAACTACCCCTACTAGTACCTCAATAATTGTAAAACCAGAGTCATTGTAAGATAAATTTTTGGGCTGTAGTTTGGTTTTGATCATTGTTTCTCACCTCCTTATAAGTTTTATGATTGACAGCTATCAGGTCGTTGTTTTTGATCTGTTATGGCAAAGTTAGTAGGAGGATTAGTAGGAGGATTAGAAGTCTCCCTAGCACATAACAAAGTTTGTACCCATGTATCACCTCTGCTAACTTCCCGTAAATATTCATCCGGTGGTTCAGGTGGTGTGACTGCGAGTTTACTGGCAAATAAGTCGGGTGACTGAAATAACAACCCTACATCGTAACTCCACTGTCTTGTCGGGGGATTATTAAGTGTCTGAGGTGGATTTGTCCCTGTAGCATAGGCACTCTTTTTTACCTGCATAAAAGCCCCATTTAGCTTGATTTTCCTACTAGTCCAATTTTCTATAACGCGAACCAAGTTATTTAGACCACCATTATCTACTGTAGGTTTAGCAGGATTGTCACCAGCAGCAATAATCAGATTAAAAGTAGTATCATTATTAGCTGGTTGTTGGCTACCTATTGTATAACCCAATTCCCTGAAGTCGAAGTCTCCAGAAAGCAAAGTAACAGCATCAGCTAAAATATTCGCAGGTCGCCATTCGTCACCTGTGGTACAATTAGGAAATCTGGAGTCACCAGAACGACAAGCAAAGTTATTATTAAAAGTGGTGCGAGTATAAAAGTTACTCCAACTTTCTAAAAGTGTTTGTGTAAATTCTTCCTGAGTGTGTAGATTAAAATCACCTTTAATATACGCTGGTAAGTTGGTAGCTAAAGTTAACCCCTTTTCCTCTTCCTTGTAGCTATTTGTTCGCCCCAGGTTCCCGCCATTAATGAGTATAATTGCACTGGGACGGCGTGTGGTGTCATCTACATAATCTACAGGACTTTCAAGTTTTTCAGCGTCGGTATTACCCGCACTGATATCTGGTAAAGCATCATCACGAGTCGCGTAAATAATACCGCTATTGGGTAATAAATATTCTGAACTACCAATGGTTTTTGTCCGTAGTAGATTCAAGTCTAAAACTGTAGCGCGAACTTTTTGAGTTTCTCTCTGGTCAGAAAAGAAGGTTTCAAAAATTGCACCATGGGGAATAACGGGATTATTACTGACAGGACTAAGACTACCATCTAGAATTTGTAGAGCGCAAATCTGAGCATCAATGGCAGACTGCTCTGATATAGTTCTATTTGTTGGTGCTAGTTTTTTTGCTAATGCTCTAGCTAGTAATCCATCATCTATCAAACGTATATTATTATACTTTAACTCAGATAGATATGTCAAGACTGAAGAATAATAACTTTCCGTCCTAGTGGGTGCAGGATAAACTATACCCCTATTAGATTTACCATCTTTGTCTTTTTCAAGATTAGAAGCACTTGGTAAACTGTTCATGTTTTTGTAGCTCTTATTATCAGTAGGATCATAATAACTACTCACACAAGCTATAGGATTGGGCGTTTGGGCATTATAGCCAGTAGACTTGTAGTGATAAACTGCTGTAGCCCGCATTTTTAGATAAGGTGTTGTTGTATCCGTAGAACTTATTGTTACTGCATTATCAGGCCATATTGTTTTTACGTTACTGTTAATACTACTAGGAGTATCATTTTTACTCAAATAAACACCTGCCCCCGTAACAACTCGTAAACCACCCACGGGTCCTGTGGTACTTGTTGGTACTTTGGCTGCTGCTAATTCCCAGTCTCCATCTCTTTCAGTAGAACCAATATCTGCTAAATTCCGTACTAAAGAGGGTCGTGTGCGAGTTTGAGTAGTACCACTTGGTAAATCCCATGTAATGCCAGTAATATCTTGGGTATCCTCAGTGTATGAACCAATAAACTGATTTTTACTTGTATCCCACCTCAGTTCGGGTAAATTGTTACTAACTAGAACTCTATCACCCAATAGTCCTTCTTTTCCGCTATTTTTCTTCAATTCTTTTGGGTCGCTGACGTTGGGTTCTAAGGATGTTCCGCTAATGTTGAGTGATAGATTAGTATAACTACCACCTGTTTTACCGTCTGTTGGGTCTGTAGGATAAACCCAGCTATCAATGGGACGCAGGGTATCAGCAGATCCTTGTAATAATGAGTTAGGATATGTTTCTGTAGCACCAACAGCAACTTCTGTATAAGGTACACGACGAGTCCGCCTTTTAAAGTAAATTTCTAATTGTTGACGACGGTATTTAGTGGTCTCTGTACTGTTAAAAGTTATTCCTAATGCTGTTTGTTTGAGTGCAAGTCCGTTGTTAACTTCTGTTGGATCATTAGCACCTGTAGAATCAGCAGCAATTTGAGCATCAATTAATTTATTAATCCGCCTTATATAAGCTAGGTTATTATAGGCTGTATCTCTGGGACTATTTGTCACTGATTTTGTTAAAGAACCAGTAGTAACATTGGAGGTTTTACCTTGGTATAAATCAACAGTTGCTCCACCCGTATCACTTGCATCAGTAAACCTACCCAGAGCTAAATTACCACCAACAATAATTTTGGCATTTTTAGGTTTATAGAAACAAGACGCTTTACTACTAACTTGATATAATCTAAGATTACTAATATTACTAACACTTCCAGCAGCCAGTAAATTACTATTTGTAAAAACCCCACCATTCAAATTTGTAGAAGAATTTAATTCTAGATCATCGTCATAAACAACAGCATTGTTATTTGTTGGTGTTTGTACCCTGTCTTGTTGATACTCTACAGCCCCGGCTAGACTATTAGGGATATCACGATTATATACTTCATAGTTAATATTGGGAGGATCAGTAATTCTGGCTACAGCGGTATAAACAAAAAAGGCTTTCTTGATTTCATTATCTTGTCTCACCCAACCAGTATTACCTACTAAACTGGTGTTGGTACTTCCACAATTAGCATTTAATGTCCCTTTGACTACTGGTACATTTCTGGCTTCTAAAGCATTTCTGGCTCTGCTATACTGACCATTTAGCACTGGTGGAGTTTTAAAATAAATACCATAGAGGGTATAGCTATCAAATCTCCCGTTGCTGTCAGTATCAACAGGAAACCTCCAAGCTGTTTGTAGTGATGGTTGTCCCTGTAAAGATAGTGTTAGTTTAGTTTCATCACCAAATGTATATTTATCTATATTATTAACAAGAGCATTATATAGATCATTGTCTGTTGGTGTAGTTTTTGACAGAGTTTTATCCTGAAATAATTTACTAATTTTTGCTTTACCTCTATCAATTGCTGGAGTAGCAGCAGTGATAACAGACTCATTGACACGGACATTACTAGCATTTTTCGCCCGCTCAAAGGAGCGGAACATGATAGCAGTGGTTAATAAAACTACTACTACCGATACCATTACCACTGTTGGCAATACGAAACCTGCATTTGCGGCCTGCTGTTGTTTTTGACTACTAAAAACAGTTCGCAATAACCAAATGAGTTGTTTTTTTATATTTGCTAAAAACCGCCGGATAAATCTTGTGGAGTTTTTTGTGATTATTTTCAATGGGTGACGTTTTTGAGACATGACTGCTTCCCTGATAAATAATTGAGTTGAATATTTTTCTAGTTATGATTACAAATAATCCTGTCCTCTAAATTTACGGCAGAATACTACTATATTGGTGGGAGCAACTAATGGAGTTTTATGGGAATAGTTGCCTGTTTCTATTCATCGTAGTTCTTTTATAGCACTTCCCGGTGTTATGAGGTACATATCTAGCGGGCAAGATGCCCGCACTACAAGCGGGCAAGATGCCCGCACTACAAGAGTTTCATGATTCAACTTTGTACCTCATAAGAGCGGAAACCGCTGTATAGCATTGTTGATACCCAAGTTATAAACTGGAAAATACTGAATTTTTCAACTGCAAATATTATATTTCTCCTGAATACTGATAGTATATCTACTTGCTTAGACAATTGCACCAATAATTATATAAATTTTTGATAAAGCAACAGCAACCCAACGCTCATGTTGGGTTATGGCTTCACCCCCCGTCAGGGATACGTACCTCAACCCAATCTACAAATCAAGACTTTTTTCGATTTGAACAAGGTATTGATCAAGCAAAGTAGGCGGTTAGAAACCGCATCTACACAAGCAAAGTCCATCTGCGTGGACTAATGCAAAATTAAACTTTTTGTAATTGCGCTACTCTGGGGTCTACTATTTTTTGTCCTAAACTCAGGAATTTAATCGCTACAGAAACCTTATTCCCTTCTCCGAAAATGTGGGTAATTTCCCCAAGCCCAAAGGACTTATGCAATACTCTGTCACCGACTTGCCAAATTCCAGAAGTGCTTTGTTTACTAGGAGTTGCAGAGGTAGTTTTAGTAGAACTACGGGTAACTTTATTTTGGGTAGTTAATAATTCTGCTGGTATTTCATCGAGAAATTGCGATCGCATTGCCGGTTCTCTAGACCCATATAAACGCCGTTCTCTGGCATGGGATAAGAATAAACGTTCTTGAGCGCGAGTAATACCAACATAACACAAACGCCGTTCCTCTTCTAACAATGAAGGATCTTGTAAGGAACGATAACCCGGAAAAAGCCCCTGTTCTAAACCCACCAAAAAGACAACAGGAAATTCTAACCCTTTAGAAGCGTGTAAAGTCATTAACGAAACCGCTGTTTGTCCTTCTTTTAAATTATCTAAATCAGAACTCAAAGCCGCACTTTGCAAAAATGCCTGTAAAGAAATATCTTCTCCAGCATTTTCTTCTTGAAATTGCAACATAGCATTATGCAATTCATTGACGTTACTGATTCTATTATCAGCTTCATCTGTAGATTGATCTTGCAATTCTTTAATATAACCAGAATCTTCTAAAATGCCTTGTAAGATTTCCGAACCGGGAACTACTTTGATTTGTTCTTGACGATTGTAAATCATGGCTGCAAAATTATTTACAGCTTTCGATGAACGTCCTGCTAAAGTATTTACAGATGTTTCATCACTTAATATTTCCCATAAAGTTGTTCCTAATTGCTGGGAAGCATTCACCAAAGCATCCACAGTAGCCTTACCAATGCCCCTGCGCGGTGTGTTAATCACCCGTAATAAACTTACAGTATCAGCAGGGTTATTAATTGCCCTTAAATATGCCACAGCATCTTTAATTTCTTTACGATCATAAAATTTCATTCCTCCCACAACCGTATAGGGAATTTGATATTTTACTAATAATTCTTCAAAAGGTCGAGATTGGGCATTAGTTCGATATAAAATTGCAAAGTTACCCCAATTTAATTCCGGGTGTTGATTTTCTAAATTTCTAATTTGGTTAATCACAAAAGCCGCTTCTGCCATTTCTTCATCAGCTTTATGACAATAAATTGCTTCCCCTGGTTCTCTTGTGGCTTTGAGAATTTTATCAATGCGTTGAGTGTTATTTTCAATTAATTCATTCGCAGCTTGGAGAATATTTTCACAAGAACGATAATTCTCTTCTAATTTCACCATAGAACGAGTATCATCATCTGCCAAACCATCGCCGAAATTTTCCTGAAATTCTAGCAAAATGGTAAAATCTGCCATTCTAAAACTGTAAATTGACTGGTCAGCATCACCAACCACAAACACAGACCGATTTTGCCATTTCCATTCACTTTTACGGCTTTCTCCATTTGTGACCAAAAGCTGAATTAAATCATATTGAGTCCTGTTGGTATCTTGATATTCATCAACTAGAATATGACAAAATTTCCGATACCAATAACTTAGAACTTTTTCATTTTGTTGAAATAATCTCGTCGGAATTAAAATTAAATCATCAAAATCTAAAGCATTATTTTGGGAAAGTTTATCCTGATAGCGATTATAGACATCAGCTATGATTCTACCGCGATAATTGGGCTGTTCACTTTCAAATTGTTGGGGAGAGAATCCTTGGTTTTTAGCATTACTAATGGCGTAGCGTACAGACTTGGGTTCAAATTTCTTACTATCTAAATTTAAATCTTTAGTAACTATTTCTTTAATTACACTTTGCACATCGGATTCATCAAAGATAGAAAAGTTTTTATCCCATTTTCTGCCTTTTTCATCTTGATATTTTTCGATATCAAATCGCAGAATCCGTGAAAATAAACTGTGAAAAGTTCCACACCACATATCTTTAATTTTAGTGCGGTAAACCTCTGATTTTAGTAAGCTTTGTTGATATTCTGTCAGCAAATCCAACTTTTTACCATGTTGCGATATGGCTAATTGTTCAGCAAATATCCTTTGAATTCTGTCCTTCATTTCCCTAGCGGCTTTGTTAGTAAACGTCACCGCAAGAATATTTTCAGGATTAACACCATGTTTGAGAATCAAATTAGCAATGCGGTAAGTAAGCGCCCGGGTTTTCCCTGAACCAGCGCCAGCAACCACCAACAATGGTCCGCAGTGGTGTTCTACGGCTTGACGTTGACTAGGGTTAAGATGACTCAGGAAATCAATATTTGTGGTCATAAACTATAAAAATGATGAAAAGGACAATTTGTTATCGGGTTAATCGGTAAGGGTAAAACTCAGTACAAAGAATAAAACGAAAGCAGCATAATGGGGCAAAAACAATAAAAATTTACTTAAATTGCTAAAGTTTGAGAAAATTTGATATAATGTTAAGCTATTTAGTTTTATTCTTGCTTCCTAACTAGCAACTTAATGTTACTAGACTTTGTGTAAAGTTTTGTCATACTGTGAAGAACTGTAGATGTAAGATAAACCAATAATCCCTAATCTCTCACCCTGATTAATGAGAGAAAGTACCGATTAACAGCCTTTTGGTTGTAAATATCTAGTAGTCTGTTAAATTTATTTTGACGGGTTTTTGGTAGTGCGGGCATCTTGCCCGCGTGAGCGAGACGCTCACACTACAGTCCATCATTTTTATCTTGACAAACTATTGGGTAAGAAACTCAAATTTCAAAATCATGGAAACGAAAATGCAAGAACCAGAATTTAAAGAAACCCAGTCTAAAGAAACAGCCATACCCGAAATTAACACCCAAACCGGGAATTTGACCAAACTTCAGCCTCCTATGCAGCCTCAAGAAGAGTGGCTGAAATACGGACAACAGATTTCCGGTTTTCTGGGGACATTACCAGACTATGTAGGTAAATTCTTTGGTCAATATCAGCAACCTATTGTCAGTATTGGTTTAGTAGTGACAGCAGTAGTCACAGTTAAGGTACTATTGGCTGTATTAGATGCTCTTAATGATGTTCCTTTAGTAGCACCTACCTTTGAATTAATTGGGATTGGTTATTCTGTGTGGTTTGTCTATCGCTATTTACTCAAAGCCTCCAGCAGACAAGAGTTATCTGGGGAAATTACCACCCTCAAATCCCAAGTTGTCGGTAAGCACACTTCTAAATCTTAACTCACAAATTTAGATCATTTTAGATACCCGATTTCTTTAAAGAGTCGGGTATCTTTTTTCTTTTTTACAAAGCCAAGAGTTCGTTGTTTTTTTGTGAATTTAGAATATGTCACATACGTGAGTTTAAATATGTGTTACAAAAAGATTATTTATAACTGAAAGATCACGGTTGTGTTTACAAATAACACATCTTACCATCATATACATACTTAACCTGTTTGGATAAGAATTTGTAAAGGTTTACCACTGCTCAACAGTGTCAAGTACCTTCAAGCCAGGGAATTAATTCCCTGTCTAATAGCTAAAGTCGGTTGAAACCGACTATTTTGGCGGTATTTATTCGAGAAATAGGATAATTTCTGATTTCGATGTCATCAGAGACTTGAGCCAGGGAATTAATTCCCTGTCTAATAGCTCAAGTCGGTTAAAACCGACTATTTTGGCGGTATTTATTCGAGAAATAGGATAATTTTTGATTTCGATGTTATTACAGTGCGTTTCAACGCACTTTAACTATTAGACCGGAACTTCAGTTCCGGGCGGGTATGAAAGCTTAGTTACCAAGTACAAAGAAAAAAAATATGTCTAACAACTCTTTCCTCCGTCAAACCGCGACAACTGTTGTCTTTATTGATTCTTCTGTTTCCGACTATCACACCCTCCAAGCAGGAATTGTCGAGGGCGTAAAATCAGTTATTATTTCCCCAAATCAAGACGGGATTGAGCAAATTAGCCAAGTTTTACAACAACATCCCCACATCACCACCATTCATATCCTTTCCCACGGTTCACCGGGATGCTTGTATTTAGGCAATCGTCAATTAGACTTAACCAATATTCACAATTACACCCAACAGTTACAACAGTGGCAACGTCAGAATATTTTACTATATGGCTGTAACGTCGCTGCGGGAGACGCTGGGGCAGAATTTATTCACAAATTACATCAAATCACCAAAGCAAGCATTAGCGCCTCCACCACAAAAACTGGCAATGCAGCATTAGGGGGGAATTGGGAATTAGAGGTGAATATTCCCGCTACAGAGACGTTCCATGGAACGTCTCTACATTTGTCAGATATTATTGCAGACACCCTCCACACCTACCAGGGAGTATTTGCACCCACATTAGTGGGCAATTATGATACATCTGGCAGATCTCATGGTGTGCAAGTAGTCGGTAACTATGCTTATGTAGCTGATAGAGATTCAGGACTACAAATCATTGATATTAGCAACCCCACAACCCCCATCCTCAAGGGCAATTATGATACATCTGGCTATGCTATAAGTGTGCAAGTAGTCGGTAACTATGCTTATGTAGCTTATGATACTTTAGGGCTACAAATCATTGATATTAGCAACCCCACTACCCCCAATCTCAAGGGCAATTATGATACACCTAGCTATGCTTATGGTGTGCAAGTAGTCGGTAACTATGCTTATGTAGCTGATTATTTTTCAGGACTACAAATCATAGACATTAGCAACCCCACCACCCCCAATCTCAAGGGCAATTATGATACATCTAGCTATGCTATAGGTGTGCAAGTAGTTGGTAACTATGCTTATGTTGCTGATGGTGAGTCAGGACTACAAATCATAGACATTAGCAACCCCACTACCCCAACCATCAAGGGCAATTATGACACATCTGGCTTTGCTTATAGTGTGCAAGTATTGGGTAACTACGCTTATGTTGCTAATTATTATTCAGGACTACAAATAATTGATATTAGCAATCCTACCACCCCCACACTCAAAGGCAATTATAATACACCCAGCTATGCTATAAGTGTGCAAGTGGTGGGTAACTACGCTTATGTAGCTGATGGTTATTCAGGACTACAAATCATAGACATTAGTAACCCCACTACCCCCACCCTCAAGGGCAATTATGATACATCTGACTTTGCTAGAGGTGTGCAAGTAGTCGGTAACTACGCTTATGTTGCTGATGATTATTCAGGACTACAAATCATAGACGTGAGTGAGTTTACTAACAAAACACCCACCAACCTCACACTCTCCACCAGCACAGTTGCGGAAAACCAAATTATTGGTACAGTAGTTGGTAATCTCACCACCACAGACCCAGATACAGGAGACACCTTTACCTATAGTTTAGTCACCGGGGACGGTGCAACGGATAATAGTTTATTCACTATTACCAATAATCAACTCAAAACCAACTCTGTCTTTGACTACGAAACCAAAAACAGTTACAGCGTTCGCGTCAAAACCACAGACCAAGGGGGGTTAAGTTATGAAAAAGAATTAACCATTGGTGTCAATGATCTCAATGAAATTACTGGTAATCCCTCAATTAACAATGGTCGTACCCCAATTGTAGGAACTGCTGGTTCTGACTGGATAACAGGAGGTCCAGGGGCAAAAACCATTACTGGAGGTGCTGGTAATGATTTCTTCGTGTTTACTGATCTCCGAGATGTGGGACAACGGATTACGGATTTTACTGTAGGAACAGACAAAATTGTCCTTACTCAATTGATTAGTAGTATT
>NZ_JAQMTJ010000005.1:0-23506 GCF_028330815.1 Dolichospermum lemmermannii CS-548 | reverse complement strand
TCCTTTTTTTATTCTCGTAATAAAGTCAACTTTTTTATCAATTAATTGTAACCAAAAATAAAAGTGATAAAACCCTCTGTTTTTGACCACTCCAAATACCACCCTTGACAATTTTCCCTTTTCCTTAACTTGTCACCAATGGGGATATTCATAAAATTATCTGCCAAGAAAAAACCACTAGATTTAACCAGCAAATCAAACACTTATTCAGGTAAACAAGACACAACTTCTAAATCGAGTTCTTGGGCTACCCCTTCAATTTGTTTACATACCTCAGTTTTATCAACAAACAATCGTTTAACATAGAGTTTGAATTTAGTATCAGGTAATGTCAACATTCTAATTCCCAAATTCTGGGCATCCTGTTTAACTGTTTTCACAGACTCCAATAAATTATCACCATATTTAGTTGCTAAAGTCCCCTTTACACCACCTAATTGGGCATGACTTTCATCCTCAAAATCAACTTGGGCAATCCATTTGTTATCATCACCGGGATACATTTGATAAATACCAATTCCAGTGGTGAATAATTGTCCAATCATGATACAATCCCCTATATTATTGAACATTAAGCAATAGCATTACCGATAATCAATAACGCTATTTGCTATTTGTTATTGCTGGTTTCAATCCTCAATTACCTTAATTGGTAACTGTCACCTGCATTTTCAAACATTATCCAATTTCCCCATGAATCAACTCAACAACAGATTCAGCGAGTAACCCCCTCACCTTAATCTCCAGTGGAAATCTGCGGACTCGTTTGGATTGTCGGGGTGTGCCGTCGTCTCCCTCGAAATAGCCATTATTGACAATTACCCAATCTCTAAATCTGGGGAACTCTTGTTGTTTCAAACCAATGTAAGTGATAAAGCTAGTGAATCCAGAACTTTCATCGGTGGATTCTGGCCAATGAAACTTGTTCGAGTAAGTGCCGACAATAGTTATGCGATTCCTACGGAGCGCTTCGCTATCGCTAAGTTCCACCACCTGATAATTCCCATGTGGACTAACTTGTAAAACCTTACCTTCAATACCCGCAAAATTGATTTTATTCATCATTAAATCTCAAAAATACCAACATTAAAAAGCGATAGCATCAATGATTTTTGTAATCTTCATTTCACTATATAAAGCTTGATTTTATTAGTGATTATGTTAAAATCAAACAATGGCTAGAGTTTAGTTAATAGATGATGTAGTGCTGGGAATAGATTAACTCATGCCTATTCCCTTTTTTCTACTAATCCGGGTCTGAATAACTGTCAAACCAAATTATCTGACTATCAGAAAACCCAATCATCCTAGATAAACCGTCTTCACAGTTGACAATTAACTTACCTGAATCTGAAATATCAACAACTCCAGTAATTCGGGGTTCATTCAATAGTATATTTAATTGCTCAACAGTGAGTTCAATTGATTTTAAAGGGTTGATTCCTGTACGTTTAACGAATGCAGTGGTCATGATATTAACTAACAACAACACAACCCCAAAGCGATAGCATTAGCATCCTTAACATATTTTTATTTACTAAATTAAATTGATAGACCATGACACCAGAAGAAGTTTTAAGTCAAATAACCGATGGAATTTGGGTAAACAAGGGTGGGTTAAGAGTCCCCACAGAAGTTGTGCAAACTTTGTCAAATAAAGAGGATTAGTTTGATTCAATTCAACCAGTAGTTTACTCGCAAGATAATTTACCTTCACTAAAAGCGATTATTAATTACTTTTCTAAATCAGAATTAGACGATGAAGTTGGCTATGCTTCTGCGGAAATACTACAATCTTGTTATGGTGTAAACAAAGTTTTTAATTCTAAAGTACACGGTAATCCAAGTGCGGTTGGACAACAAAAACTTGATGCAATTGGACAACGCCCAGCGAATATCGAAACTTATAAAGCGTCCGTAGAAGTTAATAATATATTGATTAATTGGAAGAATATTAATAGTAGTGGTTATGATAACGATGATTCAGTTTATGACAGAATTAAATCTGTAGAACAAGTAAATAAAGATTGGTTTTCTCAACAAATTGAAGATTTAAAAACATTAATGCTCAATGCTTATGATAGTTTATTATCCCAATTTGATGAACAAGAAGACCCTGTACCACAGGAAGTAAGGAATCACTTTGTGGCAATTAGGGAGAAAACAGAGCAGGAATTTCCATCGGCGATTCCTACGGAGCGCTTCGCTATCGCTGATTTCCCCCAGGACAACCTCAACATTGTCAATATATTCCAAGGACTCCTAGATAAAGTCAAAGAAGAACTTGCGGATGCTTTACAAAAAATCAAAGAATTGGTTTTAGGTAAAGATGAATCCAAGGCAGCGAGGGCAGAAGCGAGACAAGAACACAAGGATAAATCAGGACTGTTGAAGTTTCTGAAAAGCAAGATTGTTAATCCAACAATTAACGGTATCAAAAAACTATTTAGAAAAGCCGGGAAATTGTTATCTAATAAAGAAGAAAATAATTATAAAGAAGACACAATTAAATCCCAATTTGGGAATATTTCTAGTGCTTATGGTGCAATTGTTCCTGTGGATATACCGACAACAATCAACGCCATTGAAGTATTGAAAAAGATTACCGAAAGTATTCTGACAACATTTATTTTAAAGGGAGTGCAATTACCGGGAGTTTTCGTTGAAGCCTTAAAAAATACTACGATTTCTATAATCTTAAAAAGATTAGATATTCCCGGAGGTGAAGCAATTCGTTATATTACTGGGGGATTACTAAGAACAGTAAAAGATTTATTACCAGCAGTTTTCAATAATACTGGAATGTTTGCCGGGGCATGGGGTTTATTAACAGCTTGCGCTCCTTATATTTTAGCAGCAGCAATCCTGGTGATTATTGCTATCAAAATGGCTAAAAGAAATCAACTCGGTGATTTTATCTTGATACTGGGATTATTGGCATCCCAAACAGAACCCGATATCTGTTGTGCCAGGGTAATTGGTGACGAGAAAATGGAGGATATACAAACATTGAAAGAGGGATTTATTACCGAAACCAATAAGAATTATGACTTTATTTATGCCTTGACATTCAAAAATGAAGAACTTGCCAGAAGTTTGGATATATCACAGGAAACTCCGGTGATTATCCCCGAAGCAGCGGCTATCACAATTAAAGAAGGATTATCAAGTTTAGAATACATGGATTTTTAACAAAGCAGGATTATCAAGTTTAGAGTACATGGATTTTTAATATGACTACATTATTCACAAATACCCGCTATATCGAAGATGGTTCAGTCGGCACAATCGCCACCGTTACTGAATGGTCAGTGTGGAATTGCACTGAAAATAAATGGTCAAATGCACCTAAAGTAGTCTTACGAAATATATTATTAGCAGGGTTACATCCAAAATTAGATTTTTGTATTGGGGAAATAGAAACAACAGAAACCAAAGCATCAGCATTAAACGCATTTAAACCCAAAGGTTATCAAGCAGCATTCTTTCTGGATTTAGCCAGTGGTTCTAGAAATCATGGGAGATTCACATTCACTAATGAAAAAACCATCGGTAAAAAGTATTTTGGGGAAACAGCTAAAGACCAATGGAAACGTATAATTTACGGTAGCATTTTGCATACTGGTTGTAAGAAACTGGTATACAAACAAATGAAATATGTAGTAGTAGATGATGAAAATAAAGATGCAGATGGTAACGACTTAGATGATGCAGTCAATAATATTCATTGGGAAACCGGGGATAGTCACGCCAAAGCTAGTAAAGCACTGATGCAATTATTGGGACTGCCATTACAACAATTTAATCCAGATACTGGAGAAGATGAAGAACTTGAACCTGATGAAAATAAACCCTTACAATTCAGAGCAGCATTCAGAAACAACGATAATTTAGTAGAATGGATTGGTAAAGGAACTATTGGTTATAACCCCAAACTCGATGACTCTGAATTTGATTTAGTGATTCCCTTATCTTCACTCAAAGGTAATAAACCAGCGTTAGGTAATCATCAAGGTAAACTATTATTTGGTTTGGTGTTTGAGGGGGAATTACGCCGGGCTAAACCAGGATGGATGTTACTCCAGTGGTTCTCATTTGAAGTGCTACAAAAAGATAATATCATCAGTAAATTAGAAGCTAAATGCGAACTGCTTGCAGCAGCGCTTCGCTATCGCCTATCCCAAGCCTATAATTCCATCACTGACCTAGCGGAAATCCTGAGAATAGACCAAACCGAAGCCGAGGCAGAAATCGAAGAAGGTAGCGACAAACTCCAGTCTGAAGCTGAATATGAAAACACGATGATTCGGATTATTAAAGCCGATAAAGCGGGTCTTTTACTGTTACATCCCTATGTGGTAACTCGTATCAAAGAACGCATGAGGGCTGTATGGTTAAACTTAGCTAAAGCTGCTGGTATCCGATTCTATTCAACAATGGCACAACTAGATGAATCCCTGGCACATTATCATGTGGTATTACCTGATGGACGAATCAAAGGCAGAAAAGTATTTTGCGCCCCGGACTTTGAAGAGGGTGAAATATGTGTACCAAGTTTTGTAAGGGTAAAGCACAGTCCACTTTTCAAAAAATCAAATTTTAGATAAAAAATAATTTTGCAATTAGTTTATTTTAATATTAAAATTCTGTAATTTTAATAAAATAGTGTATACTAAGAATAGTAAATGCGCCTTGAAAGAGTGAGCCAACACTCAGTCAAGACGACTACTCCATTAGTTGTTTGTCCAACATAGGAGCAAAATTATTATGCCACAAAAAACGCAATATGAGCAAGAGAGTCTATTTTCTTACAAGAATGAAAGCTACCGCGAATTTGTAAAAAAGTTTGGTCATCATCGCCAAAGATATCCCCACAGTGATGTGCTTTTGACAAATTGCATTAAACAGGAAATGGATTTAATTCAAGGTCACTTGCTAGGTGATGGAAGTATTTTTGTAACAGGAAAAGACTGTAATCGAGATGCTACTTTCAACTTTGTTACGAAACATGAAGACTACGCTCAATGGATTATAAATAACACAGAGTCATTTGCTGCTTGTAAGCTACAAGTAGGTGATAATTATGACAAAAGAACAGATAAATCATACCATCGTGTTTCTTTTAGAAGTCCATCTAATAATCTATTTACAGAGTTAAGAAATAAATGGTATCCAGACGGTAAAAAGATTGTTCCACAAGATTTAGTTTTGACAAAAGATTTAATTTTGAGATGGTATGTAGACGATGGAAATTGGCATGATAAAGGAATTTACTTTAACACTCAAGGTTTTGATCCAGAAAGTACAGATTTTTTGCGATCTGAATTATCAAAATTTTTAGTAATGAAAGTAACAATTCAAAAACACAGTGGCGATCTTTACAGACTTTTTATTCCCTTACGAGGAACTGGATCTGGAGTTAGTAGCACTAATAACAACACAGAGAAATTTTTTGAAGTAATCGGAAAATGTCCTGTTAGTTGCTTTAGTCACAAATGGGGAAAGATTTAGTAGATTAACAAAGTCATAAAGGAAGGGATTTATTCTCTTTCTTTATGATTTCCAGTGATTTCACACAACTAATAAAGTCTTCTTCGTTTATATCTGGCTAGACTGTGCCAAAACTGGAAAATATACGCTAAGGAATCAAAATAAGTGCTGAAAGCATTGTGATACTTAGCTTTCAGCCATTACTTAAATGTATTTCCTATTTAGCTGCTGTTTCAGGGGAATTGCTACAAGGCTCTTTTCTAATTTGAAATTCCAAAAAGGATGATGGAGAAGATTTGAAGTTTACCGATGCTCCGCAGTTAGATGATTCAACTACAGAAAGAATATGCTTTGCTACTACTACACCAACAGATCCGCTGACAAAAATACCAGCTATACCAACAACAAGAGTAATGTTTGTTTTTTTGTATCTTTTCATATTTTTCTTCGATAAAAAAAACGCTAATTCGAGAATTAGCGTTGTTCGTGTGTATTCTGTGTTTTCTTTTGCCTCATATCTCAAGCGGCAATTGCCGCTGCATTTAGAAATCCGTCTCCTTGGTGATTAGAGTTTTTACAGATATTCTCGGACTTCTGAATCAAATGCAAATACTCTCACAAAAGAAGGAGGGAGTTAAAGGATACAAGATAATACTTAACTAAAGGGTTGTTTTGATGATTAATAAGCTACCTCTTAAACAGTTAAGGTACTGTTGACTTTTGAATTTTTTCATGGTACAATCAAAGGGCTAACGCCCTAGTATATGTGATAAGTAAATATGAAAGTCAGGAATTAGTTAACTAGGATTCACAAATCATCATTGCTCCAATCACTTTAGTTTTATAAAATTCCATCTTGCCGGAATTATATGTATCTTGGCTCTATTTTTAAGATTACTCCTAATTACCTCTCACCATAACCGGGGCGTTAGCCCCTGTTAATTACCAGGTGTAGAACAGACAAACTCTTGAATCATTGCCCCAGCACTTCTTTTTGGAATAGGAAGTCTTATAGAATTCCATCTTGCCGGAATTATATGTATCTTGGCTCTACATTTTTAAGATTACTCCTAAATTAACATCACAATCACTGAGGCGTTAGCCGTTCTTATCTCCCAGGTGTTGAACAAACAAATGCTTGAATTCCTTCTCCATGACCATTCTTTTTAATAGGATACCATTTTAGGTCAGGGTTGTCTCTCCACATTTGAGCATCAATATTATAAAAAGCAAGATACATTACTCTTGGATTCCAGCAATCTATTAAATTGGCAGTAACATTTCCTATTTGAGAGTTTTTAATCTGTCTACTAATAAATCTTGCGGTCCCATTGTCAAGATGCTCAATAGAGTCTGTATCAACTTCCCACCAACCTTTGTTTGTAACTACTGCTGTAAAGAAATCTGCTTTTGCAGGAAGACAAGGTAATAATGCTAATGCAATGGCAGACAAGGTTAATTTAAATTTCATAAGGAATCCTATTTGTAATTGATTTAATAACTAATACATTATTATTTAAGTAGCCATCATGAACTGCGTACAGCAGGACACATGAAAAACTTCTTATTCCCTTCCGCACTCTTCAATGGCGATCGCACTGGTGAAAGATCGAGGTTTACGCGACTAAAATCTGTTCATGAAGTCAACATAACAGGCGCGTGAATCCATAGACCTAGATTGTTCTTCAATTTGTCTCGCTTTTTCATGAGCGTATCTAATTCTATCCCCTACATAGCAAGCCGGATTACGCCCATCAGGTCTAATATACGCGGAAGTCTGTCCACAGGTATATATTTTGTCTTCATCAGCAAATGCCAATGTCATACCTTCCGTAACTACTTGATCGTAAGGGCATAGGCAACCATCACGACCCGCCCAAGTTCTTATTGGCGCACGTAACTTCATGGGAACTGAATAGGGATTAAAAATTTGTGCGAAAGCACCCTGCTGAATAATAAATGTAAGTGGAATAGCAAGAAAAGCTAGAGGAAACTTCATGATTACACTACAGAAAAAGTTTGATATATGGAGAATGCCTAAAATTGCTTGCAATCTCGCTATCTATTATACAAAATTTTTATGGTGTTTTTACGTTGGACTGAATTTTAGCGATCGCACGTAGCGCACTGCCAAAAGCTATGACTACGCCGACTACGCCCGCCGTAGATCGCCTCTCTTGATTTTTTAAAGGTTTAATCATCACAATAAACTACCAGCTACAAAAATTCGACTTCATTAACAAATTCAAAGTCTATCTGGCAGGTGATTTTATACAATTAATCAAATCTTCTGCGTATCCGAATATGAGGAATGCGATCGCTAATTTTGATGAACCCCCAGCCACCAAGAAATTCCCCAAGATGGCATTACAGGGGAATCTCCAACAGATTGCGATTAATAGCATGAATGACATGACGGGGATTGTAGCCTCATTGTTAGCCCGCGCCCGTTCTGGTGGTTGTGAACAGGTGGTATTGAATATTCCCGCCGGTGGTGAACAAAAACAAGATGAGGAAATGCCGATTATTGATTTTCTATCTCAACAAGTCCAAATTGCTGTTGATAGTTTAAAGTCTGCATATCCCAACAATAAAAATGGATTGGATGCGGTCAGGGATTTCTTAAATGAACAGGGTGCGGAATCCCCTTGGTTAAAAGATTTCAAAGACAAGGAGTGTTATCTCAGTCGTAAATGCGCGGTTAAAGATGATGCTTTAGACACAATTTCGAGACTGGTGCAAACTGTTAATAGTTATTGGAAAGCCCCAGACCTAAAACTGGATTCTTCACCCAGAACCTACGAGAAAGTCCTGTTTGGTAATGTTGAGTATGCACCGGCACAATTAGAGAAAGCAATGGCTGACCGGACAGAATATCGGGCGGAAATGAAAAAAGCAATTCTTTGGAAAGAAGAAAATGATGATAGCACCCGCATGATCCGGGAAGTTTCCGAACTGTTTAAAGCCCGTAAGGAAAGTATTTATAAAACACCCAAACCCGACGATAGTTTATACCATCCTGAATCATGGGTTGCTGTGTATTGGAAAGTTGCACATCAAGCGGAAACTGGTGAGGCGGGAATGGTGTTTACAATGTTTGCAGATGAGATTATAGAAAAGTTGAAAAATATGCAACCCGAAGCAGCCAAAGTTTTAAAAGTTTATGCAGTTCAACATGGTAGTTGGTCTGCCCCTAAAGCAACACCCTGGATAGGTCAAACAGTACAAATCCGTTCCAAAATTATAGAGCAGGGAGGTCAACAAAAATTAGCAATTGAGATGCAATTTCCTGATGCTAAACAACAATTTGGCTGGCATCATCTAGGATTAGTCGGCGAACAATATCGTCCTTATTACCCCCCAGGACTTACGAAAACTATGTTGGCTTATAGTACAAGGTTTGTGACTGCAACTGGGAAAACCAGTGAACTGACATTATTTGATCCCAATATGGACAAAGAGGATATCAAGGATTTTCTAACTTTTAAATAGTCTTAAAACAATCCTAATGATTCAGGATATAGAGTAAATCAGAGTTTTGGAGTCTTTCTTAGTAATTGATGAAGAACTGGCTTCTCTATATTCTTGCTATCACCAATATTCCTGATTCCTGATTCCTGATTCCTGATTCCTGATTCTTAATTCTTGACTCCTAACTCCTAACTCCTGACTCCTGACTCCTGATTCCTGATTCTTAATTCTTAATTCTTAATTCTTGACTCCTAACTCCTGACTCCTGACTCCTGAATTCTTCCAAAAAATCTTAGTTACCACTTGTCAAATTCACCTGTTTTTGAGTAATAATTAAATCATAATCTGATGCTGTTAAATGATACGAGAATATGAACGCCAACCTATCCGAATATTTGCAACAATCCACAGGATACAGTGAAGTAACTGTAAAAAGTGTGCTTGAATCTTTCTATAAATTTATTCAAGTTTCTCTTCGTGAGGGTGAGGAAGTGAGAATAGATAAATTTGGGGTTTTTTCCTTTAGAGATTTACCAGAACGTAAAGCCAGAAATCCCCGGACTGGTGAACAAATTGATGTTGATGCTAAACGCAAACCAACTTTCAAATTTTCTAAAGGTTTTGATATTCAACCTGACCCAGCAACATTGCCAATAATTGAAGCAATTAAGCATAATAGTCCGCCAATTCCCCCAATTCCCACAGAATTATTAATCCCAAATAATCGCAGTTGGTTTATGAATATTGATAATCAACCTGTGGAAATATTTGAATCAGAATTAATCTCCAAAGGATTAACAACAATCACTCCATTATGGAGTAATACTACTGGCTGGAAACGTGCTGGTGAAATTCCTGAAATTGGGTATTTATTTAAGGTTGCTTAACTAATTAAGGTTTTGGATCTTAAACATCTAAAATCCAAAACCCTAAATCATAGTAAAATTAATTGAAAATTCTGTACCATACATTTGATAATTCGCATTACCACCAACTACTAATTTATTTTTTGTGTAGTTAAAATCAGTTTGGTAATTACCAAGTAAATATTTTTAGTCCGTATAATTTACCGTCAAAACTTTGGAAATTTCCTATGACCAGTCCATTTGCAGTGTTGTATGTTTGCGTAACTGGTTTTGAGGCTAAGACTCCATTTACATCTAGTGTTACTACATTATTGGATCTAATTATTTTGATGGTGTCTGGGGAATTAATACCAGATACAGAATTTGGGATTGTAATAACATTATTCTGCCCAACACCAACATCAAAGCACCAATTCGAGCCATCTGGGCGCAGATTTAATAATCCGTCTGGCTCAACTCCCATGATATTAGAATATTGGGGATCAATTGCTAATTTAATTTCTATGGCGAAATCGGAATTAAAGTTTTCCTCATACCTGTACCTGTTCTGTCAACCATTCACCGGATTCAGTGATTTTATAAATTGGTTGACTAAATTGTAAAATTCCTGCTGTTGTTGTTGGCATTTGTAGATTCCTATTGTTTCAAAAAATAACCCCGAACTAACTTGTAGTCCGAGGTCATAAAAGCGGTCTAAGTCTGAGTTAACAATGCACTGGCATAAACAGTTTCTGTTCCCACTGTTCCCACAATAAACATTCCCACACTGGGGTCAGCAGGAGCATCAACATAATAGATTTTAGGATTGGTGACTTGTTTAAACGCTGCATACAGTTGTACATAATATTCAACTGATTCTGCTTCTGCTGCTAACGTTTCCAAACTTGCAGTTCCCGCATCCAGTAATTCGCCTTGATCGTTCAATGCCTCAATCGCATTTAAAGCCAAGGGTTTAAATACTTCGTCTAAGGTCTTTTGAACAACCGTTCTGGTTTCCAAGAACTCTTTAGTGGGAGCAACCCCAGCATTTTTGGTACGCAGTGACCTATCCAAAGACAGGATTTTTTCATTATCTACAACAGCCTTAGTTGTGCTGATTTTCAAAGGAGAATCACTTTCAGATTGCCCCCAGAAATTATAGTCTTTGATAACGCCTCTGATATGAGAAGCAGCTTTACTCGCAGTTAAAAACATTGCAAATCCTCGTCATTTCAACTTTGAGTATTTTAACTAAAAATGAGAAATTTAACAGGGAATTTTAAGTTGTTAAAACTAATTTTCCCCAGACATTTTCTAGATAAATACTGGATATAAACGTTAATATTTTTATGAGAATAAATATTTAATTAGACTTAGTTCTCAATAAAAATCATAATGTTACAAATGTTAAATTTAATGTAGATATCAATAACAAATTATGTTATTTTGATCCTGTGAATAACAAATTATGCTATAGTTAAACAGTGGGAGTTACCCCACCATAATGCTATTTACTTTGCCAGTCGTCGAGTGCTTGATTCAATTTCTTAGCCAAAGATTCCGCTTTTCTCTTAGGCAAACAAAATCTGATGGTAATATAAACAAATGAATTATGATAAATCACATCATAACTTTTACCTGAACAACCAAGAACCGCCGAAAATCTGTCTTTGGGACATTCACTAATTCGTTGATGGTGTCCATTATCAAGAAATGCTAATTGCACCGCAACTAAAGCCATTTCTTTCATCAATATTCCCCAGGTAACATCAACACACCCTGAACAAGAAAAAGTTTGATTTCGGGTAAGGGAAAATCAGTAAACTCAATATCCTGTCTGATATATGGCGTAATTTCTGGATCTGGTGTATCTCCCCAACAAGTTACAACCGCTTGATGATGAGGTTTGGGTTTGATAAATTCATGACTGTCACCAACAACCAATAACCATAGCTGAAAATCCTTGAGCATTTTATCAGCTAATAGTTTCTTGGTTTGGTAACTAGCAATAACATCTATTAACCAATAACACTGGGCTTCTTCTGCTAAATACTGAACACCATCGGTATAGCGAATACCTAACAAATGTCTGTAATAATTATCAGTGCTAGTAAAATGCTTGAGAGATTGCTGTAATTCTTGTGCTGAAATCATGGTAGAATACCAAAAAGAACAACCCCCCAAAGCGATAGCATTAATTATTAGGAAAAGCCCCCATTTATTATCTAATTACTACCGCAACTTTGCCATTTGTTGAACTATGTTGTGATTGTAAATTACTGATAGTAGTATTAGCTTCTTCTAAGTGAGTTTGTAACTGTGCTAACTTTTTACCAAGTTCATTATTTTTCACAATCAAGTCATTACGTTCCTGATACAAACCCTCCAACTTAGTCCGAACCTCTTCACTATCAGCTAATTGTTGTTTATTAATATTTATATATGCTTCTTTAAGCTCGTTGCGCTGCCGTTCACATTCACCTTTATGAAAATTAAGTTCAAGTTGTAAACTCGGAAAATCTATAAGTTGTTGTTTTAACAATTCATTCTCGGTAACTAGATATCTGAGTTTGTCACCGGAAATAGAGGAATCGGCGTTTTGGTAAGCGAGTTTGTAAACAGCGATAGCGAAGCGCTGCTGCAAGCAGTTCGCCCATTGGTTCATAGCAGTCAAATAATCCCCTGGAATATCGGACACATCGAGAACCCCGTCATCAACAGATTCAAAAATTGCGGTGATTAGGCTTTTTTCATTTCTTTTAAGATCCATGTTCTCAATCCGCCACTGACGTAATAAATCGCAAACCGTGTCAGAACTACCACCAATACCGTAAATATATTTTAAAGCTGATTGTACGCTACGGATAACAATACCGACCTGATTCTTTTTCAACACGGCACAAGCAATATCAACCATTGATTTAGTAATACTATTGTACTGTTTGGTTTCGATATCAAATCCGGTGAGGTCGAGTTCCTGAAATGTTGTTGGTAGTTTCATAGCGCACCTTACTATCTATATAAAGTATGTAAGGTTAAGTTTACATTGTCAAGATTAAGAATCATAAGACCTCGCGGTAAGTGGGAAACTCAGACACAAAGCGTGCTGAGAGGGAAGCGACACGGGCGGTAATAAAGGCATTGAATCTTTTAATTTGAGTAGCCATAACCATCTTTTTGGTGGATAGTTTTACAGGTTTTATAACTAATTCCTTGGACTAATCCATTTCTAGTTGAGATATTGAAACTTCCTATCGCGCGAGTAGCAATTCTTCCAATATATTCGCCAATTTTTTTACCAGTTTTGACGACTGATTTAACGATGTCTCCTGTTTGAAACCCAAAATGAAATTTAGTTCTAGAACAGTGACGATTTGGGAATCCATGTTTGTCAGTTCTGCAAGATTGTCTAGTGCCGTGACCATTAGCTGTAATTAGCAATGGTTTAACACCTTTGATATTGAGAATTGGAGTTGATTGACCAACACAAGCCGCGTCAATCCAGTGCGTTTTCTCTACTTTCTGTTGACTACGATTGAATTTAGTTAAACCTCCTGAACCCGTTTCTACAGGTAATCCAGTCGCTTTTAAAACGAATAGTAATGCAAAACGAGTTGTGTTTACTGCGGCTGCATCAGCTAGTGGTCTTTTTGCTTGTTTCAATATTTTTTCCAATTTTGATGGGTCTTTTTTGAGAAAATCTTTAATATCTTTCGTTCCTTTTTTGGTGTTACATTTTTCACAACTTAAAGTGAGATTTGTAATTGAATCACTACCACCCTTGGCTCGTGGATGAATATGCTCTACTTGAAAAGGAACGTCTTTCACTCCACAGTAGGCACATTGTCTATTCCACTTTTCTAGTAAGTATTCTCTGGTTTCGTAACCAGCTAAAGTTCCCTGTTGATATTCCTTACCTTGAATATCAGGATTAGTCATTAACTGCATATCGAACCGTACCAACTCCTGACTAATCGCCCCAATTGGTGCAAATTGGCGCAACTTTTTCACCCAAGTTTTGATATTCTCAACCCGACTTTGTAAGCTTGGTGCTAACCATCCCTCTGGACGGGTTCTATTCAAGAATCTTGGTTGTCTGTAACGGTTTTTTTTGGCACGTCTAGAACGTCTTAATTGTCGTCTAGAAGTTAAAGCATCTCGAATTGCAAAACCTCTATGTTTTAATTCGGCTGCAAATATAACCTCTCCAGTCGAGTCGTTAACTAATGCCATTCCTGTGAATTTTGCACCAGGGTCAATCTTTAATCTTAGAGGTGATACTGGTGAATCTGGACGTGATTCTTTGAGGATAATCGTGAATGGGAATTGTCTGAATACGGCTGCTTTTTTGTTTCTTAATAGTTGCCTAGCTTGTGCTGAATGGATTGGATCTAATGGTCGTTTGTCAGTGTCAATTACAAATACTTTGGACATAAAGTCCCTCCTTGCGGGTAATGTTAGCCTCGTCAATGTTTTAAGAGCTTTTTAAATTTGCAACACTGTTTCAGTGACTTTAAAACTGTTTAATTGCAAATGACAGAGCAGGGAACTGGCTTCGCATTCCAGGGTGTCGTGACTCAAAAAACGTAGTCAGTTAAGACTTAGACTGGTCAGTACAGCTTGCAATTTATTACAAGCTCAGTCCCTTTAGGGCTGAGTTACTGACCCTCATGAGGAAAAGCAAGTGCAAGTTCAGTCAGGGTACATTCAAGGATTTCGATGATTGCTAGGGTTTCTGTGGGGGATAGTTTGGGAACTGCATGACCATTTACCCAACTGCTGACAGCCTGACGAGATAATGAACGCCCAGAAATGGTACTCCAGGCATCCTGTACAAGTTCCACAAACTTTTCTTGAGTTAAACTTCGTCGCTCTAAAAGTTTTATAAACTTGGTTCTTTTTGCCATGCTATTGCAGTAAAGCCAGCCTTGAAAGTAAAGTTGACTTTACGTAATTATATTCATATACTTACAATATCAAAAAATCTATAGTTTAAATATAAAATATCTATACAGGAAAACTAAGACTCAGTATTTTTACCAAGAAATATAGTCAATAAATTATTGAATGTGGCACAAAGTAGAATGGTAATACCCTAGTATAGGTAAAAACTATAGGTAAAAACTAAGACTTTCTGATGATATCGGCAATGGCTAAGACAATATCTGATAACTGTTCTGTAGAAGCAGACTGAATGTTATAGAAATTGGTAACGTTTACGTGGGATTGTCCAAATGTTACTTGTAATCCACCATCACCCAACAACCGCTTTACCAAAGTTGCTTTGACCTCTGGACTCACATCAGAAGCAAGCTGCTCTAAGAGAGTAGATTTTTCCTGATCTTTTAATTTATGAGTTAAATTTTTAATCACATCGGTAATTATTGCACCGTCAAGTTTATTACATTCATTGAGAATTTGTTTCAAACTATCTTGACTCACCCTACTAAGTAAGTTGGCGTTAAACAATCAACATATGTAACGAAATGTAAATTCGACAAATACCTTATAGATAGGTTATTTAAGGGTTTTTACGAAAAAAATGTATATTGATTTTATCGTGCCGACTTACTTACTCTCTATTTTTCTTTATTCTTGACTTGTATGAACTTCATGATGTAAGAATATCCTAGCTTTTTCTTGCAAGAATAACCTATCAATATCGCTATTCAGTCAATGTTTACAATCTAAATGTAGCAATAATTGACGGTTTAATACGCTACACTCACCAAGAATCTATCACTAAAACTTATAGTATTTATTCAATGATACCCATACTTAATTTACAACAAGTTTTAGCGGATATTGAAGTTTTATTTGTTACTAATTATATTTAGTGATTTAACTCTGTTTAAACACAAACTTTCTGATCCGAAGAACGTAATGACAATGCCAGTGCTTGCATGATATCTGCCCTATCTTCTCTGTCTAAAAAGGGAATCATTTTCGCTATTTCACGACCTTTGAGGTATTTCACCATTTCCTGGGGGTCAACTTCGCTTTTTATCCCCAGTCTGGTCAGTGCTTCTTTCCGAATATCATCGTCTAAGCAATCTAGGATACTGAAATAAAACTCAGTCATGATGTCTTGCTGTTGTCCAGACATTAACCGTGAAATCACGGCAGGGTTAACACCTGATTTCTGTGCTATGTGTGACGCTCTTGCACCCCGTGCGATCGCTCTCTTTAGGGCAATAACTAAAATTTCTGTACGAGTCATTGATTTATTTAAAAAAAGGTGTAATATTTACTATTATCAATATTGTGAGGCTTTGCCAACAGTACCACAGCAGTATAAGACTCAATTGAATGTCTAACTCAGGGAATTGCTTATAGATATAAATCAATTCTAATCAAATTATTGTCATTTAGCAACAAGGGGAACTCAAATTCTAACAAAACATAAAAAAAAGCCTTAACCATTAACACTGGCTAGGGCAAAAGTTCAAAAAAATAAATTTCTTAACTTAATTATGCACCATAGACAGGGATTTTTCAACTGTCTCCAGTCCGCACTAGGAGATTGTTGGACTTTAGCATCAATAAAACCGGATTTACTGGACTTTATCACCAGTGTTTTTCTACAATCCAATGCCTTGAAAGTATTCTCATCAGGTATTTTCAAGGTTTTAGGGTTTGACTGTGGTGATAGATTGCGTAACGTAGCCATACTCACCAAGATTTTTAAACCAGAAGCAATAACCAGTTATTTACTCTCAATTACTTTGGGGGTGCATTAGCCATGAAAACCAAAACTCGTACTATTCGTTATCCAGAACCTATTGAGGAATCAAGAATGCAAGGTTATTTCATGATTTCTAAGCGCGATGCTGCTGTGGTCATTACCAAAAAGCTAACAGGCAGTCAGTGTCGTCTTTGGCTTTATTTAATGCTTATTGACCCTTTTGCTGATTATACCGCTGATGGTGAGGTCAAATATCACGATTTGCCTTCTATTGCAGAAATAGCAATAGCTGTAGGAGGTTCAGTAGAATCCGTTGAAAAAGATTTAAGAAAACTTCGGAGCTTGGGGCTTTATGAATATCGCACTGTGGTCATTCAGGGTCATAACACTACTGCTGCTAATGCTAAAGCTGAGGCAGATCGGTTAAAATCTCAGTCTAAATCTAAGCCCAAACCCAGTCAGGATAACCGTTCGGCTTATTTAAGCCCCAAAGAAGATTATTTAAGCCCCGAAGAAGATTATTTAAGCCCCGAAGAAGATTATTTAAGCCCCAAAGAAGATTATTTAAGCCCTGAAGAAGCTTATTTTAGCCCCGAAGAACAGCTAGAACCTTTACCTATAAAGAATTTTCCTGCTCCTCAGACTAATCAAACTAAACAAACTTACACAAACTTTCTCTCAGACTTATCAGATGGCGAGAGAGAGAAATTTGAAAAATTTGCTTTAGATAAAGTCAACAAATTACCGCACCCTCCGACATTGCCCCAAAAATGGATTGAAGCGCATCTTGAGGAATTGTGATCGCAGTGGGAAAAATCCCAAGGCAAAGTTTCATCCACAGAGGACAGTAAATGGGAGAACCACCCGCAAAAAGAAGAATGGCTAAACTTCATTCGGAATATCGGCTATGTTTCGTTCTTCTATGAAATTAATGACCAAGACGAGATACAACGACGCATAGCTTTTTATGACTGGGCTTATGCCAAGAAGATTATTTGGGACTTGTAATCATGAAGAATGAATTTGAACAGCTTATACCCATCCCAGTCAGACCTGAAGAACAGCTAGAAAACAAAGACATTTTTTATCCCAAATGGCAATGCTTCTGTTGTCAAGATTCAGGCAAGGTCAACGATAATCTAGTGCGCGTAGTTATACCAACTTACAATCCCAGCCGTGATTTGTGGGTGGCCTGTCAAAATCCTGGTTGTCACAGTTTTAGAGAAAAATGGAAAGGAATTGCAGTTGATAATTTTGATACTCGGTTCTCAACAGTAGTTTGTCAGAAGTTGGATTTAAAAAGCCGCGAGAACTGGCATAAGACCGTGCAACGTTCCTCAGTAAACGATTCCCCGGTGTCCACAACTACGGAGACGTGCGAGGGTTATCAGTTAGAAAACCAGGACAAATTGACGTGCTTACAGCTTCACCACCATGTCAACCATTTTCCATCAACGGTAAACGACTCGGAGCAACCGACGAACGAGACTGTTTCCCCGCAGTCCTTGAAAGTATTACCAGAATCCAGCCAAAATTCTTCTGCATCGAGAATGTTACCGGACTCCTTACTTGTCCCGACTACCCAGGACAACCAACAGGGTCATATTTTAGGGGCGCGATCGCAACCATTGACAGCTACGGGTACGATGCGGAATGGATTTGTGTATGTTCAGGACACTTTGCAGCCCCCTTTCTTAGACAACGATTACTTTTGGTTGGAATCTCCCGGTGCATTAAGCTCAACTGGGAACGGACGACCCCCTGGACAAACCAAGCTAGAAACACAATTGAAAAAGCTGGGACTGTTGCACAAAGGCGAAGTGGTGACATACTCCACACACTCCCTTTCAGGTGAGTGTGGGCTTCTCGGCGACTCCTCTATGAGGACATTGACCGAGCTTTAAAGCCCTATGCCCTAGGGACTTGTTGAGATAATTTTTAACTTTTTTGATAGGCTGCTTTTCAGCATTTAATTGAGTTACACCTACTGTTGGAAATTATATCAAATATTTGAAAAAAAAATCAAGAAAGTGTTCATTCCGCACTTCGTGCCGCTTCGCTAACATCGCCCAACAACACTGATTAAACTGCGCTTAATTTTGCTCGTTAGGCAATTCGTCACTCACGCGTATTCATCTCATCACCTCCCTATTGGGTAGGTGAGAGGCTTCTAAGTAGGTAAACAGAAAAAATTAAAGGTATATGACGAAATGTAAATTCAATGAATGCCTTGCAAATAGGTCGTTTCACGGTTTTCACAAAACTAAACACATATCGTTTTTATTATGTTTATCTACTTACTGTTTAAGCTAAACCCGGTTATCCTCAGCGAGTGGTACGATATCCCGCCGAGTTGGCTAGACCCCTCGGAGTTCCGTCCGGCAACGGCACTATTAGAAAACAAAGACAGGCAGCAGGAAATCTTCTTGATCCCAGAATCGCCGCCGTCGGAATTAATAGAGTTCAATACCTTGCAACTATCGCCGGGGTCAATAACTACTGAGAAATTCTTAGAGAAAAACTTAGATACGGAAGAAGCAGGTAAGGAAACCCTGACTACTGAGAAATTCTTAGAGAAAAACTTAGATACGGAAGAAGCAGGTAAGGAAACTCTAACTACTGAGAAATTCTTAGAGAAAAACTTAAATACTGAGAAAATCCCTGTCTATTGTTGTTGCCCATAAAAAAAACTTCCAAGCAAATACCTGGAAGTTCTGAATCTTAAACATTTACTGTTTGCTTTACTGGCATCTGTCGTTCTGGCATTGGTTGAAGTGCTGCATTAATAGGTACATACTTACAATAACAAATCACAATCATATCAAATCCCATACCGGAAATATCAGGAGTATAGGTTTCAACACTGGTTACTTCCCAATCACTTAAACGATGATGGGTTTTGGCTTCTGGGTATTCGGCATCAACAAACTGCTCAACTTTAATAAATTCCGGGGGACGATAACCAACTTCGGGTAGTGGTGTATCTGAACAATCATAGTGTTCACCTAGAGTTTTGGTTAAAGAACCCGTGTGAGCATATTTTCTGTCTTGCCAACCTGGTTGACGTTTATCAGCACGAAACACAATCCATCTACGCATCATCTTTTTCCTCAGTATCGTAATATGATTTGGGAAATTCTGTATCGCCCTCAAATACACAGTCTACTGGCAGTATATCGTTACCAGTTTCTTCTACGTCAACAAGTTTCCAACCGTATTTTTCTGCCATTTCATCGCAGCATTCTTCGTCTGCTGCTGCATGACGTGATTTATTTTGGTTCTGTGGTTCTGGCATATCTACTCAACCTTATTGTCAGGGTTATTTCTGATTTTGTCAGTTATCGCCTCCCATAAATCTGCAATTTCATCTTTACTGTTAAGGTTGAATTGGTAAACAGTATTAGCATGAACTTGGGAATTTCCCATTGTTACCGTAAAACTATTATCATCTTTGACAGGTAACAATTTCTTGACTTACTTAGCTTTTTCATCTATGGTTAAATGTTCCATAGCACTTTCTAAAAATGTTAACTTCTGTTCACCGCTTAACTTATCGTAATGACTTCTATCCATAAACCCTGACCTAACTTGTATTTGATATTTTGTGTAAATTCTATAAACCACACAAATTAACGATTATTATAACATAATTATAGCAACTAGATAAATGCTGTTATAATGTAGTAATAGAACTGGAATAATTAATATTTGAGAAGGAATGATTTAGTTGATATAAATTATCAGAGTTCGTGCTACTGCAAAACAAGTTGTAGAGATGTTATACTATTTCTGTATGAAGATGTGCCAAAATTAAATTATCCCATACCTAAATAAAATATGGTTATTTCAGAACTTGAACAACAACTTCTTCAACTTTCGCCCAACGATAAACTTTACATTATCCAACTACTTGCACAAAGCCTAACTATGGAGAATGAAAATAACAAAATCCTTCCAAAACAACCAAGTAAACTATCCGAATTTTTCCGTCAATCTCCTTTAACTGAAGTAGCTGAAGAATTAGACCTGAGTAGAGATACCAGTTTACCGCGTGATATTTTTATCCCATAACTTATTCCTATGACTTATCTTCTTGATACTTGCTTGATATCCGAAACTATTACTAAACAACCAAATCAGCAAGTTTTAGACTGGCTAGATGCCCAACTTCCAGAAACACTTTACCTGAGCGTAATTACAATTGGTGAAATTGCTAAAGGTATCAGTAAATTTCCTGTATCTAAACGGAAAGAATCTCTAACAAAATGGTTAAATGAAACCCTACCCCATCGCTTTGAAAATAGAATTTTAGGTCTGGATATTGCCACAATGATTTTATGGGGAAACCTAGTTGCAGAATTAGAACAAAATGGACGACCTTTACCTGCTATGGATTCTCTCATTGCAGCCACCGCAGTACAAAATTCTCTTACACTTGTTACCCGTAACGAAAAAGATTTTGCTGGCACTAAAGTTTTAATTATTAATCCTTGGAATTTTTAAACAACTACTTAAAACAAATTCAGGGTTTATTACAAGACAGTAATAATAATGATGTCGTAAAAAATTTGATTAGAGAGACAATGTATTTGATTGAATGGATAGCCCCAGATATAGAATTTGATTATGCCTTTGAATTAGCAAACTTAGGACGGTTTTTGACCCGTTGGTTGTTTAAATGGGAGCCAATCTGGAACGATACAGAAGCCAGAAATCAGGTTAATAAAGAACTTGGTAATTGGAATGACCGTGTTTTGCAAATATCACAATTAACTATACAAAAACTATGAGTGAACCATCTTTACCACAACCACAATTAGAACCCAGCGGAATTACCTTTGACCAGTATGCAGAGTTTACCCCACAAAAACTAGAACTTAGTAATGGGTATATGGGGTATGGTGGACAAGATAATTTAGGATTTCACTTATCTGTGCTTACCAATATGGGGTTATTAAAAGCAGCCCAACATACGAATTTAGCATTGTGGATAGAAGCCCTAGACTGTGTAGTAAAAGAAAAACTGCAAAATATTAATGGTGAACCAGAAGTAGTAGAAGCCATGTTGAATAGATTTAACCAAGCAATGTTAGATTTGGAGGCAGTGATAGATTATTTGGCGGAATGACGTACCTTTGGGATTTTCCTCTAAGAAAATTTTGACAGTAGGATGGAACAAAGGAAATGTGGGGGCAACCTTTCCAACATTCTTAGAGAAAACCCAAAAGTAATTATGTAGAGTAAGTGTAATCACTGAAGGATTTTCTTAGAGGAAACCGCAAAACTCTAATATTGTGGGAATTAAAACGAAACCAATATAACCTTCTGGGGCGATATTATCATTCTTAAACTTTTTATCTAAGAATTTATTGGTATTTATGTATGGGTAGCTTGAACTACAAATATAAATTGATGATACGTATAATAAAAAGTTTCCTCTAAGAATCGCCGGGGGTACTGAGAAATTCTTAGAGGAAATGCCAAAGTAATTATTGTGTTAGTGTAATTACTGAAAACTAAGCCACCACAGTATCCTTATCTGGGGGTGAACTTTTCCTCTAAGAATTTCCTAGTTAGTATGTACTATAAAAGTTTCCTGTAAGAATTACGAGGCAGTCACCACAACTGCCCCAATATCTAGTTAGAACCATGAAGTCTGCGGACATCCCAAGGTAAAGACCGTCTGCCCTGTTGCAAAATTGATTGATACCCCTCCGGCGATAACCAAGAACCATCTTCTAACTGTACATAATCTGGTGGCACTTCTTCCTGTGGTGTGAATGCTGGCAGAGTCCAGGGGCGTTTAGGTTTGACACCGGGGACTAATTGGATCTGCTCTTGAATCTCATTAAGTTGTTGGGTGATGGGAGTTAGGGATTTTTCGAGGGCTGCGGTGATCATAGCATTCAGAGATTCCTGATTTAGCTCAACAGAAGCAGTTTCCGCCATTCTGGTTTTGATAGCAAAATAAGTTTGAGCCGCCGCAATTTCTGATTTCCGGGGGTCGCCGTTCATGGCCGTGAGGTAGCAAGCATACCGTGATAATTTGAAATCAGATTGCTTAGAACCCCCTCCCTGTGGTCGTTTCACCAGATTGCCACCGTCGGCAAAGTGGTCATCAATGGTGTAACCTGAGTTCTGACAAGCCAATTTTGCTCGTTCTATTGTTTCTTCAAACCGTCGCCATTGTGTATACCCCAATAATGGTTGAAGTTCACGGGCTAACCAATACTCATTACCATCTTCATCAACTTGCTTAATCTTATCAAATGGGTTTGTACCTTCAGTAAAAGCGATTAAATTCATAACAATCCTTGTTGGTTAATTTCTGATTACAAATTTCTGGCAGAGCATAAGAATTTCTTCCTATGCCACTTATTGTAGTATTACTAAATGAAATATAGAGACTGTGGTAGTATTACAATTTGTGATATTATTTAGCTATTCCATAAGCTATAGCTATTACTAAAAGTAGCACTAAATATGGTAGTACCATGTATGATAGTATAAGTGAGTTCAGAAATGGGCGTAAAAATTAAACTTAAAGAAATGCGAGAGTCCAAGAACATTTCACAATACCAATTAGCGCAACTTTCAGGGATGTCCCCGCAAAACATTCAAAAGTTAGAACAAGGGAGATCAAAAGGGATTCAATTTGATACTTTGGATAAACTTTGCAATGTTTTGGAGTGTGATATTCAAGAATTATTGGTAAGGATAGAAAAGTCATAACCGTAAGTGACAATAGCTACTGTGGGAAGACCAAGAAGAAACCGACTAACTGACCGTGTTAATTACAAACTTGATAGGGACATCAGGGGTATTTTGTCACGGATAGCCGACCGTCAAGGTAGAACCGAAGGCGCACAGGTAGAGCATTGGTGACAAGTTAAGGAAAAGGGAAAATTGTCAAGGGTGGTATTTGGAGTGGTCAAAAACAGAGGGTTTTATCACTTTTATTTTTGGTTACAATTAATTGATAAAAAAGTTGACTTTATTACGAGAATAAAAAAAG